>NZ_JBGBPR010000028.1:0-51081 GCF_041106275.1 Neobacillus sp. BF23-41 | reverse complement strand
GAGCCAGGATCAAACTCTCCAAGAAAGTTGATTAGCTCATTTGTTACGTTGGCTTAGTTTCTTATTTGAAACTAAAATTTTTGTTTGTTTGCACGATTTTGTTTGTTTAGTTTTCAAAGATCAATTTTCTCTATCGCCTAAAAGCGACTTTATTATCTTACCAAGTTATCAATGTAAAGTCAATAACTTTTTTTATCTCTTTTTTCTTGCCATCACTGTCTCGCAGCAACAGATATTAATATACCACCATTAAAGACCTACTGCAATAGTATTTATTATTTTTTTATATAAAATTACAAAGTAAAACTATTCAAACTCTTCACGGTTAAAAGCAATAAAAAAAAATGCCAGTTCAGCACCGGCACTTTTTAAAGATATTACTTATGACGCATTAATGGGAATAACAGTACATCGCGGATAGATGGTGAATTAGTCAGCAGCATAACTATGCGGTCTATTCCAATTCCTAATCCTCCAGTAGGCGGCATACCATACTCCAGCGCTTCAACGAAGTCATCATCCATCATATGGGCTTCATCATTCCCTTGTTCGCGTTCCTTTAATTGCGCTTCGAATCGTTCTCTTTGATCAATCGGATCATTAAGCTCTGTAAACGCGTTCGCATGTTCACGCGCTACAATAAATAATTCAAAACGATCTGTAAATCTTGGATCCTCATCATTTTTCTTCGCAAGCGGCGAAATTTCAACTGGATGGCCGTATATAAAAGTAGGCTGGATTAACTTTTCCTCTACTTTTTGCTCAAAGAATTCATTTACAATGTGACCATAAAGCATGTTGTTATTAATTTCGACACCATGTTCTTTAGCAAGTTCACGAGCCTCTTCCACACTCATCTCTTTCCAGAAATCTGCACCCGTGTATTCTTTGATGGCATCAACCATGTGAAGTCTTTTCCATTCCGGTTTAAGGTCTACTTCATATTCCCCATATTGAATTGTAGTAGAACCAACTACTTCTTGAGCAATGTGGGCGATTAAATTCTCAGTAAGACTCATGATATCACGATAATCAGCGTAGGCTTCGTAAAGTTCAATCATTGTGAATTCTGGGTTATGACGGGTAGAAACCCCTTCATTACGGAATACACGGCCAATTTCATAAACCTTTTCCAGACCGCCGACAATTAACCGCTTTAAGTGAAGCTCAATGGCAATCCTCATAAACAACGGCATATCGAGAGCATTATGATGCGTAATGAACGGACGTGCGGACGCACCCCCAGCGATAGAATGCATCATAGGTGTTTCAACTTCTAAATAACCATGGTCATCTAAATAACGACGCATCGACTGAATAATGCGGCTTCTCGCAATAAATGTCGCCTTACTTTCCTGGCTCATGATTAAATCTAAATAACGCTGGCGGTAACGCTGTTCCACATCTTTAAGCCCATGGAACTTATCAGGCAGCGGACGCAATGCCTTTGTTAAGAACACAAAGTTTTTTACCTTTACCGATAGCTCGCCCACTTTTGTTTTAAATAATGTTCCAGTTACCCCAATAATATCCCCTAGGTCAGCGGTATCAAATAGTTTGTAATTCTCCTCACCAATAGCATCCTGACGAACATATACTTGAATTTGACCTGTTAAATCTTGAACATGCGCAAAACCTGCTTTACCTTTTCCACGCTTCGTCATAATTCGGCCTGCTAAAGAAACGGAAATGTTTTTTGCTTCGATGTCTTCTTTTTCTAATTCTCCATATTGCTCGATCAATTCATTTGTATTGTGTGAACGGTCAAAACGCTTACCAAATGGATCAAGACCATTTTCGCGCATGGTGTTCATTTTTTCACGTCTGACCCTTAATTGGTCATTTAAATCTTCCTGACTCATAAAATCCACTCCAATAATCATTTATTATGTAAAATGCTTTCATTAATCCATCCATTTTTCTACATACTTTATTATTTTACACAAACTTATACTTTCAGACATCAAAAAAGATCTTAATAAAATAAAAACTGCCAGTTATTTCACTGGCAGCATCCAATTAGTATCGAAAAAGACACTTTAAGTGACAAATTTACCCAACAATCAACTGACTTTGTTCTTTTTCCTCAACTTCTAACACTAAGTCGTTTAATAATGTCACTAAGTGATCTCTTGTTTCACACTCATTAATGGCATTACGAACTTTAGCGTTGCCGCGGACCCCTTTTAAATACCAAGCAGTATGCTTGCGCATTTCGCGAACCGCAATATTTTCATTTTTCAGAGCGATTAAACGGTCAAGATGAAGAATACATACATCAATCTTTTCTCTAACAGTTGGTTGAGGCATCAATATCCCAGATTCTAAATATTGTACGGTACGATAAATCATCCATGGATCTCCTAAGGCAGCTCTTCCAATCATGACTCCGTCCACACCAGTTTCCTCGAGCATTCGTTTTGCATCCTGTGGTGTCTGGACGTCCCCATTCCCAATTAACGGAATGTTAAGGTTTTGCTTTACTTCACGGATGATATCCCAGTTAGCTTTTCCTTCATACATTTGAACACGCGTTCGGCCATGAAGCGACACAGCCTTTCCTCCTGCGCGTTCTACTGCTTGGGCATTTTTCACAGCGAAAATATGCTGTTCATCCCAGCCCATCCGCATTTTCACGGTAACAGGCTTTTCCACTTCCGCAACTACCGCAGAAACCATCTCGTAGATTTTATTTGGATCAAGAAGCCACTTTGCTCCCGCATCACATTTAGTGATTTTTGGAACAGGGCAGCCCATATTAATATCGATAATATCAGCATTGGTATTCTTATCAACAAATTTGGCTGCTTCGACAAGTGTTTCCCTTTCGCCGCCAAAAATTTGCAAACTAAGCGGTTTTTCGCGCTCATCGATGTAAAGCATATTCATTGTTTTTTCGTTTTTATTAACGATACCTTTATCGCTTACCATCTCTGCACAAACTAAACCAGCACCGAACTCTTTCACCGTTAGACGGAATGCAGAGTTACATACCCCAGCCATTGGAGCTAAAACCACTGGATTCTTCATTTCAATATCGCCAATTTTCAACATGAAACCACCTCCTATTCTTTGATGAACTTATTCCTTAGGAGTTAAATCATCAATACTTATTTTTAATGAATGCGCAATTCTCTCAAGCAGGTCAACTGCAGGCAGGCGATTTCCTCTTTCAATCTCTCCTAAAATCGATACAGATACACCTAGTTCCTTCGAAAAGCCTTCTTGTGTAAAGCCCTTTAGCTTCCGATAGGCACGAATCCGTCTTCCCCATTTTTCCGCTTCCATATTCGGACTCCTTCTTTATCAGGTAATTCTTCTAACGATGATTCAAGCAATTTATTTATCTTTAAAAATGGACTGTCGTGAATTATCTCTAAAAGTGGAATAATTACAAAAGCCCGTTCTAGCATCCTCGGATGTGGAACTATGAGCTTCTCGCTTTCAATATTTTCTTGGTTAAAGGTTAGAATGTCAAGGTCTATTGTTCGCGGACCCCACTTTATCTCCCTTTTTCTCCCAAGCTCCAATTCGATTTTTAAGCATAAATCCAGCAATTTCATTGGACTTAATGCCGTCTGAATCTCAATTACCATATTTAAAAATAAATCTTGGTCTTCATAGCCAACCGGATCTGTTTCGTATATTGAGGAGTAATTTACCAAATGAAGATCAGTATAGCTTGTTAATTTTTTGATTGCACTCGTTAAATTATCATATCGGTTTCCTAGATTCGAGCCAAGGGCAATAAATGCTGTGTTTTCCACTTTTATCTTCTCCTTGTAATTTCTACTGCAACAGACCTGTAATGTCCTGCAATCGGCGGATTTGGCTTAATCACGGTTACCGTAACCTCGGATACAAGTGGAAACCTCATCAAGACGTTTGAAGCAATGCTTTCTGCAACAGCTTCGACTAACTTATACGGCTGCCCCTCGATTATTTCCTTACATACTTGGTATAACTCAGCATAATTTACTGAGTGCTCCAGTTCATCTGTTTCGCCTGCTTTTTTTAAATCAAGGGAAACGGATAAATCAACCTCAAATCGCTGTCCCAGCTGAGTCTCTTCCGGGAAAACACCATGGTAGCCGTAAAACTCCATTCGATTGACATAAATTTTATCCAATCAGTTCACCCTTTCCCATTAAAGCATCCATCATTTTTGCCATCCTGCTCATTTCCTTGACATCGTGAACACGTATTATGTGGCAGCCCTTTTGGATTCCATAACAAATCGTTGCTCCTGTACCTTCCATTCTTTCGTGAACCGGAAGATCTAATGCCTGTCCAATCATTGTTTTTCTGGATGTCCCTAATAATACTGGATAGCCTAGTTTAACAAATGTATCTAAATTCTGCATAGTTAGCAGATTTTCTTGATAATCCCTCGCAAAACCGATACCAGGATCGAGAATAATATTTTCATCCGTTACACCTGCATTTTTGACAATCGTTATACTTTCATAAAGATCATTAATGACATCTCTCATGAAAACCTTATAGTTTCGGTCATGACGATTATGCATAAGCACGATTGGAACACCGTAGTCTGCAGCAACTTGACCCATTTTTTCATCGGCTTTTGCCCCCCATACATCATTGATTATATGGGCTCCTGCTTCTATCGCCTGCTTTGCCACTTCTGCCTTATACGTATCAATCGAGATTGGTACATCGACATGCTTAGCGATTGCCTCAATTACCGGCATTACCCGTTTGAGTTCTTCCTCGAGGGGAACCGCTGCAAAGCCAGGCCGTGTCGATTCACCGCCGATATCAATGATATCAGCCCCATTTGCGACCATTTCTTTTGCCCGTTCCACAGCCATTTCAACATGATTGAATTTGCCGCCATCTGAAAAGGAATCTGGAGTTGCATTTAAAATGCCCATAATAATGGTTTTTTTACTACTATCCAAGGTATATGGTCCACATTTGATTTGTTCTTGAGTTGCTCTCATACCTAATCCTCCTATACAGGCTATTTTCACTCTTTTTATCATACATGAAATCTTAATTAGTTTACAAAAAAAAGAAGCATCGGTAAGCCGACGCCTCTCTTTAATTGTCTAGTTGCAACGCCGCTAAACAGGCGTTTCCACTTTACTATTTATTCAGCATCATACTGATAAAGCGCTGTACTTAAATAACGTTCACCGTTATCAGGAATAATTGCCAGAACCTTTTTACCTTTTCCAAGTTTCTTCGCAACTTCTAATGCAGCGTGGATTGCTGCTCCTGAAGAAATACCACCAAGAATTCCTTCTTCTCTAGCTGCACGTCTTGATGCAGCAAAAGCATCTTCCGTTCCAACTTGAATCACTTCATCATAAATATCAGTATTTAAAGTTTCTGGAATAAATCCTGCTCCAAGACCTTGAAGCTTATGCGGGCCAGGTGATCCGCCAGAAAGAACAGGTGAATCTGTTGGTTCAATAGCAACGATTTTTATTTCAGGGAATTTTTCACGAAGAACACTTCCTGCTCCAGAGATCGTTCCTCCAGTTCCGATTCCTGAAACAAATGCATCTAATTGATCCATTTGTGCAACGATTTCTTTACCTGTTGTTCTTCTATGAACTTCAGGATTCGCTTGGTTCTTAAATTGCTGGGGTAAGAAATAACCATGTTCCTGTACTAATTCTTCTGCCTTAGCAATAGCACCCTTCATACCAGCTGGACCAGGTGTTAACACAAGTTCCGCACCGTAAGCACGAAGTAGATTCCGTCTTTCCAAACTCATCGTTTCAGGCATAACAAAAACGGCCTTGTAACCTTTTGCTGCAGCAATCATAGCTAGTCCAATTCCAGTATTTCCACTTGTAGGCTCAATAATGGTATCGACACCAGGTTTAATTAAACCTTGTTCTTCTGCTGCTTCAATCATAGCTAAAGCGATACGATCCTTTACACTGCTGCCAGGATTAAAATATTCAAGTTTCAAATAAACCTCTGCACTATTTTCATCTACTAATCTGTTTAATTTAACGATAGGCGTTTGACCGACTAAATCGGCAACTGAATTTGCAACACGAACCATTTTGAGCACCCCTATTCCGAGTAATTTGATTGGATTTATATAATTAAATTTATCAGTTTTATACTTAGTTTGTCAATCGTTTTGTTCGCTATTTTTACAATATTTCAAATTTGGGAATGAAAAAACACAGAAATAACATCTGTGTTTTTAGTTTCCTTCTTTGCCGTAAAACCAATCCACCTTAGCATCATCCCAAAAAGTAGAAGCAGTAGCTGGCGATTTCATTTGTTCAAGAGCAATTTGGCGACGAATTTGCTCTTTTACGTCCTTAAAGGAATATTTCTTTCCATTTATTTTTCCTTCTAGCTTAATGATTGCATAACCTTGGTCTACCTTGATTGGCATACTGTAGGCGCCTTTCTTTAATTCCTTTGCGTTTTGGATATATTGGACCGGATACCGTTCATCTTCCTCACTAAGGTATCCTATATCTCCGCCTTCATTAGCTGAAAATTCCTCAATCGACCGTTCCATCGCTAATGTCGAAAAGTTAGAACCTTGTGCCAATTCTTGTAAAGCCTGGTCTGCTTCTTCCTCTGTACTCACAACGATATGTGATAAATGAAAGGCAGGCGGCACATGAAAAAGCTCTTTATTTTTTTCATAATAGTTACTTAATTCATCGCTTGAAACTTTGACATCTTTTGTTAAAAGTTCTTCTAAAAGGAGGTTGCTTCGGATTTGTTCCTTCCACTTCTCTTCATTCTTGACGGTTTGTTTACTCAAAGAATTATAGGTAGCTTGCAGCATTCTATATTCACGCTCAACATCTTGATTGGTTATTTTGATTTTATATTTCGCTGCCATTTCCTCTATGACCTTTTGATCGACCATTTCTTTTAAAACATCTTTTCCATATCTGGCTTCTAGTTCATTCAGCCATTCTTGTCTAAGGATTGTTTTTTTTCCGACTGTTGCAACTGCCTCTTCATTCATTACTGCTCCGCCTGCCAGATTTGCCTTTGATAGAAAAAAGGCGATTGTTAGGCAATTAACCATGATCAGAGCCGCAATAACCATCCAAAGCTGCTTCCTCCCCAACGTCTCTCCCCCAATCAGAAAAGCGCAAGCACCTTACTTAGCATCCTTTTTCAGTTCTTCTAATTCATCGCTCGAAAAGAGGTACTTTTCATTGCAAAAGTGACAATGAGCCTCAGCCTGTCCATCTTCTTCAATCATGGCATGGATCTCTGCTGCCCCTAAGCCAACAATCGCATTAGCAAAGCGTTCTTTAGAGCAATTACATTCAAAGCCCACTGGCATCGTTTCTAAGACCTTTACTTGCTCTTTTCCAAAAAGCTCTTCGAGGATTTGTTCTGGTGTTAATCCTCGTTCAATTAATTTGGAAATGGGCTCAATGGTATTTAATCTTTCTTCAAGATTTGAAATGATGTGCTCAGGTGTCCCAGGCATTAATTGAAATATAAACCCGCCTGCTGCCAAAATGCTATCATCGGGATTTACTAAAACACCAACACCAACCGAAGAGGGAGTCTGCTCAGATGTCGCAAAGTAATACGTAAAGTCTTCTCCTAATTCACCTGATACCAACGGAACCTGTCCAGAGAAAAAATCACGAAGCCCTACATCCTTGACAACCGCGAGGGTCCCTTCGGTACCCACCGCGCGGCGGACATCAAGCTTGCCATTTTCAGTTGATTCAAAATCAACTTCTGGGTTGGTTACATACCCCCGCACTTCCCCTTTGGCATTGCTATCCACAACAATCGGGCCAATCGGGCCGCCGCCGTTGATTTTAATTGTTAATTTATCCTCACCCTTAAGCATAGCCCCCATCATTACCCCTGCGGTCATCGTACGGCCGAGTGCAGCTGATGCTGTCCGCCAGGTTTGATGGCGCCTTTGTGCCTCACTTACCGTTTCTGTTGTACGAACGGCATAGGCTCGAATATTGCCATCATAGGCAAGTGCTTTTACAAGATAATCCTTCATTTGATAACCCCCTTCTAGCTGTTATTCCTTAGGATATCCACGTTTCTCTTATAGATGAGCTGTAAGCCTTTTAAAGTTAAAAATGGATCGACTATATCAATAATGGTTGATTCTTGGGCAATTAAATTAGCTAGTCCGCCTGTCGCAATGACGGTTGGCTTCTTCTCGCTTTGCTCCATCATCCTCTTTACAATTCCCTCTACCTGTCCCACATACCCGTAGACAATACCAGCCTGCATCGCCGCCACGGTATTTTTGCCGATTACCGCTTCAGGGCGGGCTATTTCAATTCTCGGCAATTTTGAAGCTCTCGAATAAAGGGCCTCTGTTGAAATACCCACTCCCGGTGCAATCGCACCACCCATATATTGGCGTTCCTCATTCACATAACAATAAGTTGTTGCGGTTCCAAAATCGACAATAATCAAAGGACTGCCATATTCGTGGATAGCGGCAACAGCATTAACGATTCGGTCCGCCCCAACTTCTCTTGGATTTTCATATTTAATATTTAAACCCGTTTTAATCCCTGGTCCAACAACATACGGCTTCACATGAAAATACTTTTGACACATTCTTTCCAGCGCAAACATAATTGGTGGAACGACAGAGGAAATAATAATGCCATCAATATCTGAAAAAGAGAGGCCAGCATGATCAAACAATGCTTTAATGTTCATTCCAAACTCATCTTCCGTACGATTTCTATTTGTTTCTACACGCCAATGATATTTAAGTTCCTCACGATCATAAACACCCAGTACAATATTGGTATTCCCTACATCAAATACGAAAATCACATCTATCACTCACTTTTCAGATTATTCACTTCTATACTGAAAACATAATAACATAAATATGTTTTTTGATAAAAAAAAGAGCGCTTCAATGAAGCACTCTTTGGATGATTTATTTATTATCTGTTTCATTAGGAGGGTTAAGCGGCTCAACCTCTTCCTTTTTCGTATTGATATTAACCTTCACGTCTTCTACCTTTTTCGGACCGATTTTAACGGCTTCTAAAGCGACATTAGGTTCTGGCATATGGCCATGATCAACCAAATATTTAATCTGTTCAGCCACAAGCGTTTCAACTTCAAGTAATGTCTTCGCAATTAGGTCAAGCTTATCGCGATTTTCTGTCAGAATTACTCTTGCTCGTTCATAACATTCTTTAATGATTCTTTGAACTTCTAAATCGATTTCATAAGCAATTGCATCGGAATAATTTTGCTCATTATGAATGTCACGTCCTAAGAAAACCTGGCCGCCTGAACCTTGACCAAACTGAAGCGGTCCCAGCTTTTCACTCATACCGTATTCGGTTACCATCTTACGAGCAATTCCTGTAGCGCGTTGGAAATCGTTGTGAGCTCCAGTACTTACTTCACCAAAGACAATCTCTTCCGCTACACGCCCACCGAGTAAGCCAACAATTTTATCAAGCAACTCAGGCTTTGTCATAAAGTAACGATCTTCTCTAGGAAGCATGACAGCATATCCGCCTGCTTGCCCACGAGGAACGATGGTAACTTTGTGAACCATGTCGGCTTCATCTAGCACCAAACCAATCACCGTATGGCCGCCCTCATGGAATGCAACGATATTACGTTCCTTTTGGGAAATAACCCTACTCTTTTTAGCTGGCCCAGCAATTACCCGGTCGGTCGCTTCATCAATATCTTCCATATCGATTTTCTTCTTACTGCTTCGGGCTGCAACTAATGCCGCCTCATTCAACAAGTTCTCTAAGTCAGCACCTGAAAAGCCCGGTGTACGCATGGCAATATTCTTTAAGTTTACAGATTCATCTAACGGTTTATTACGTGCATGTACCTTAAGAACTGCTTCACGTCCAATCACATCCGGACGGTCCACGGTAATTTGTCGGTCGAAACGACCAGGACGTAAAAGAGCTGGATCCAAAATATCGGCACGGTTTGTAGCAGCAATAATGATAATTCCTTCATTAGCCCCAAAACCATCCATTTCAACGAGCAATTGGTTCAAGGTTTGCTCACGTTCATCATGTCCGCCGCCTAGTCCTGCGCCACGTTGACGTCCAACTGCATCAATTTCATCAATAAAAATTATACAAGGTGCATTTTTCTTGGCATTTTCAAATAAATCACGAACACGGGAAGCTCCGACCCCGACAAACATTTCAACGAAATCTGAACCGCTTATCGAGAAAAACGGAACGCCTGCTTCTCCTGCAGTTGCTCTAGCAAGCAATGTTTTACCAGTACCTGGAGGGCCTACTAGAAGCACTCCTTTTGGAATACGGGCACCCAGTTCAGCATATTTCCGCGGATCCTTTAAGAATTCCACTACTTCAACCAATTCTGCTTTTTCTTCATCCGCACCAGCTACATCTCTAAATCGAACCTTTTTCTTATCATCATTATAAAGCTTCGCCTTAGATTTACCAAAGTTCATCACACGGCTGCCGCCGCCTTGGGCTTGGTTTAATAAGAAGAAAAATAAAATAAAGATAATCACAAACGGAATAATCGATGTAAAGAAAGTCACCCATCCGCTTGTTTCCTTGGCAGGCATTACTTCCACTTTAGAATCAGCTTTATCAATTCGGTCAAGAATCTTTTCGCTGTTTGGAATATAGGTTATGAATTTTTTGCTTTTCGCTTCTAACTCACCACGAACTTCATAAACGCCTCGTTCAGGCTGCATTGAAAATGATTTCACTTCGCCATTTTCTAGTTGCGTTACAAACTTATCATATGAAATATGATCCGTTTGTTCATTGCTTCCATTAAAGAAACTTACCACGCCAATAATGACTAAAAATATCAATAAATAAAAGATGGTATTACGGAAAATCCGATTCATCTCTTACCTCCTCCCACGATAGGCAAACTATACTAAATGGTATCATAGAAAATCTTACTAATTCAAGGAATTACTCTCATGCTTAAAGCTTTATATGTTGCTTTAGGAATGAGCGGATAAGTATCTTAAAGATTATTGCTGTATACTTCAGGTTTTAAGACACCGATATATGGAAGGTTTCGATATTTTTCAATATAATCCAAGCCATATCCAACAACAAATTCATCTGGCACAATAAAACCAACATAATCAGCTTTAATTGCACTTTTTCTACCTGTTGGTTTATCGAGCAATGTTACAATCTTGATCGATTTTGCTTTCCGATATTTAAATAGATCAACTAAATAACTAAGTGTTAGACCGCTATCGATAATATCCTCGATGATTAGAATGTCTCTGCCTTCTACAGATGTATCTAGGTCCTTGAGGATTTTTACTTCTCCGGAAGAAACAAGCCCAGTTCCGTAGCTGGAAACATCCATAAAGTCCATTTCAAGGTAGCAATCCATCCGTTTTAATAAATCAGCCATAAACGGCATTGCACCTTTTAGAACACCTATGGCAAGCGGAAATCGATCCTGATACTCTTCCGTTAATTGTCCAGCTAACTCCCGGATTTTAATTTGTATCTCTTCTTCTGATACTAAGACCTTTTCAATATCCTGTTTCATTCTAAATGTGCCCCCTAGAAGATCGTTACTTTTGATATTTGAATAGTATATATTGTTTAACTGAGTAATCTATGCCTTCAAGAGAAGATTTTTTTAAACCTGGAAGCCAGATAATAGAACCTTCTTTGTCGGTGAGTACAGGCCACATATTTCGATCATGAACTGGTACTTTCTGATCAATAAATATGGCTTTTAACTTTTTCGATCCTTGCATTCCCTTAATTGTCATCCGATCACCCAAGTTCCTTGAACGAATGATAATCGGCCACTGAATACTGCTTGTATGAAACAAGGCAGTGTATGGATTCGTCGCTGGAATGTCCCCCTCCATATATTTGCTGCTAATTTCCCCGCCATTTGGCAATAAAATCGTTCCAGGCTCTGTCATTTCAAAATGATATGACCCAACCTCGATCGGTTGAAATTGGAAGGAAAGGGAATGATAGGAACGGGAAACTTTTAAACCATTGGGCAAATCAAGCTGACCTGATGGATGAGGATGATTAATTATGAAAAATACTTGATCGATATGTACGGCAGATAATGAAGCTGGTATTTCTTTGTAAAGATAGTTTAATATTAGTTGAATCCCTCGCCTTTGTAAAGGTATAGGCACTTCAAGAAAGTGTTTAATGTCAATGCAGATTTCACTTTCTTCCTTTTTTGTCATAACTGTATTCATTCGTTGGACAGTTAACTCCAGAAGAAAGGTTTCATCACTTTTTAATTCTTCGCTAAACCGTTGAAAATGTTCATGCACATGTGGATTTTCCTTTTTTAAAAAAGGGACAACTTCTTTTCGAAAGCGATTTCTACTATAGATTCCTTTCTCGTTACTCGGATCTATTCGTGGGCTTAGGTTATGATTTAGGCAATATTCCTGAATATCAGCCCTTTCCAATCCTAAAAATGGACGAAAAATGATTCCCTGTTCAAATGGCCTCGAAAAAGGAATACCCGCTCGAGCCAGTCCCGCACTGCCTCTCGTAAATCTCATTAGCATGGTTTCGATTTGATCATCACCATGATGTGCAAGGGCTAAAAATCGATACTGATACTTTTCCATAATCTTAGAAAAAAACTCATACCTTACATCTCTTGCGGCGATTTGCGAACTTTTTCCTGTGCTTTCGATAATTTCTGGCACATTGACGCGAGTCATCTCAAACGGAAGATTATTCTGTTCACAAAATGTTTTGACGAACATCGCATCCTCATAGGACTCCTGACCACGAAACATATGGTCTACATGGGCTACAACAAGGGTCATATTTTGTTTCTCTTGTTCCGCAAGCAAAAAGTGAAGCAGTGCTAGCGAATCCGGGCCTCCCGAAACACCAATGACAATCTTTTTGGATTCTAATCTGAATCCCTGGTGATTAAGAAAGGCCTTGACCTTAGTTTCCAACATATGATTGCACTCTTTCTTAAAACAAAGTTTAAAGCATTAAAACGTTTAGAATAACATTAGTCTACCACTTTTACGAATAAACTATCAAAGCATTGGCATTACAAAATGCTTAGAAATTTTTCCTAGTTATCCGCTTACAGAACTACATATTAAATAACCTTTCTTCTTATACGAATGACCTTGGGAATAGTTTCAACAATTACAGTAATTTATTAAATGTGTACCAGCCATATAAAAGACCTAACACGATCGCTATTAACCAAAATTCCATCCAGCCACTCTTTTTTTTCTTTTTCCGATAGTGCTGCCTTGTTACAGGATGGTTCCCTTTTGAATCTGGCCGGGGCGGCTGTTTTTGGGAAGGTTTGGTCGGACCAATGGGCTTTAAGGGCGGATCGGGCATTTTTTTATCAACCATAAGATCTAATAAGTCTGCTCTCATTTGTTTAGCGCTGCTATAATGGCCTTGAAGTGCTTTTAGGATGACCTTTTCCCACGCTAGCAGTTCCGGCTTCTGTCGGATCGCATCTCTTAATTGCGATATTCCTCCACTGGTTTTCGTTAATCTTTTTGGATAGGCGGTATTAATCATAATCATTGCCACTGCAAACAGGTCATAGGAAGGCTCAGCTTTCCTAGACCCCAGTCCCCAATATCCGCGGTCATAGAACTCCGTGAATTCCTTAATCGCTCTTCCTTGAATGGTCGTGCCGCCAACATCAATGCATCTTATTTTTGGAGGAGGACCTGTGACGATTAAGTTTTCTGGCTTTAGGTCACCGAATACCCAGCCATTTTCATGAAGCTTGTCTAAATCATTTAAAAGCTGCAAAAATAACACACTTGTCCAGGATTTCCCCTTTTGTTGTAAAAAAGATAAAAAGTCTGGTCCTTGGATATATTCCATCACATAAAAGGAAATGCGTCCGTTATTACTCTGCCAATCATCGACATCAAGCAAAGAAGGTCCAAGGGTTGGGGGTCCCTGGACCTTTGCTAAGGATTTTAAAACATTTACCTCAGAAGTGATTGACATACCATTATCACTCATTTTTAAAGCGACTTGAGTGCTATTATGCTCAGCGAGGTAGACCACCCCGTTTGCTCCAAATCCAAGTTCCTTTATAATTTTATACTTTTTTAAATGCCATTTCCCTGAAATGATTGTCCCTTGGCTTACCTTACATTGACTCTTCAAAGTATGATTCATCATCACGTGAAAGCAGGCTCCTTAGGGATTGTTTTTCTTCGAAAGAGGATAACGCTGTCCGTAACGCGGGTCCTGTCGGTGTTATTCCTCCAGTGGACAACTGGGAGAATACACTTGTCAGAGTTTGCAGTTTAGGTGTCCAATCCAGCAATTTTTCGACATCCTTCTTTTTCCCGGGAAATACATAAACCGAAAATTGATTATCTCCAGTTCGAGCGTTCAAGCTTAGAGAGAGGTCAAGCAGGGCTTCTTTAACTGTCGGAAGTTTGTGTTTCATACTTGCGCTTGTATCGACAAGAATCAACACTTCTAATTCGACAGTTTCTCCTAATTCATCGACAACCTCCATCACTTCCCCGCGTTTTTCAGGCGGGAGGTCTTCCATTGTTTGCGAACGTCCCAAAATTTGTTGCAATTCACGGTTAACCACACCTTGAATAGTTTGGTTCATCGCCTTACGGGTTACCATTTGCACCGTTTGTGAGAGCTGCTGGGCATAGACAATCTGACTGACTCCCCCTCCCGACATCGCAATCCCTTCAATTTCAGTCATTCCTTTTTCATCAATGGTATCCTGCTCCATCACACCGATGACATTGACGGTGATTCCTTGTTCTCTCGCTAGTGCAGCCATGGCAATTGGATCGTCCCCTTGATTGGAACATCCATCGGTAATTAGTAAAATTTGGCGAATTTTCCCTGTATACATAACCTTCTCCCTTCACAACATGTATTGGTACCATTTTCGACGGGATCTAAATGATTTATACATATTTTAATGAGAGACGGTGTAAAATACTCTATTAGGCCTGCCGTTTCAATTTGGGAACAGGAATGGATGCCCATTTTGGCGTATTATGTTTTACTTTCGCTACGGTCACGGTCATATCATCATGGATGATTTCAGATCTTGATCGAATGACTTCCTCGAGAATTAAATCAGCTACCTCCTGCGGATTATCTGTCTCTAATCCTTGTAATTTTCTTTTCATCCATAAATCATAATTTTCTACATGCAAGGGACCTTCAAACACCCCATCGCTCATCATAATTAGTAAATCTCCAGCTTTTAGTTGTTCACTGACCACATCCACTTCAAATTCTTGAATCATTCCTATTGGCAAATTGCTTGCCTGAATTTTAATAATCTTACTCCCTCTTTTAATAAAGCTTGGTGTGGATCCAATCTTAAGGAACTTGGCTGAAGCATTTTGCAGATCAATCATCGCTAAATCTAATGTAGAAAAAATTTCATCCTGTGTCCGGAGCGAGAGGATCGAGTTAACAGATTTAATAGCTACTTTTTCCTCAATTCCTGATTGGAGGATTTTTTGTAATAGAAGCAGTGTTTCTTTACTCTCGTAATGGGCTCTCTCGCCATTTCCCATTCCATCACTAATGGCGATCGCATATTTTCCTAATCCGAGTTCAATCGTCGAATAGCTGTCTCCCGATACAAGACCCCCATCCTTGGCAGCATGGGCCACTCCTGTTTCTACAGTAAACGCCTTTGATGATCTGAATGTCACGCGGCAAAAGTCATTCGGAATGGTTGCACATTCTTCCTTATTAACGACAATGGTTTCACCGAGAATATCTGATAACATCGGTGCTATTAACTTGTCACATTCACCATGGCCATCGCAAAATGGCAAAGACATCTCAATATCGACATTTCCTTGCTCGAGGCTATAGATTTCCACCTGTTCAATATGGATTCCGAACGATTGCATGGCCTCCATAATTTGTTCTTCCTGCTTGTGGTGGTTTTCTCTTTCCCGTTGGATCTCTTTCGCGAAATTATCCATCACTTCGGACACACCTAACAATTGATCCGCAACAAGTCTGCGGCTTTCCTGAACCTGCTTTTTCAACTTTTGATTGGCTTGAAAAAACGTTAATTCTTGCCCAATCGATTCGTACACTCTTTTGGATCGCGTACAAATCTTTTCCCATTCGCGCGATAGTTTAGTAGAAACATTCCCGTCGTTTTGATCCATTTCATGAATAATTTCTTCCATATAGGCATAGGTTGTATTAAAATTGTTCGCCCAGCATTGATCCTTCTTAAAGCATGTTTGGCAGGTTTTTTCGGTTACGTTACTCATAAAGTAATCCATTTCACGTTCATTTTGCTCTTCTTTTGGTTGAATTTCCATTTGTGAAAAGCTTTTGGACAAGGCATGGAAGACATTAGAGAATTGTGAAACCCGCTGTGCCGTAACATCTCGCATCTTACGCATATATTTTTGCTGCTCTGCTGTGTACTCCGGTGTACCAGGGATATACTTTGCTAACCGAGAAGTTAATACCTGAGGTGTTAAGAGGAATAAGAAGATGGCCGCAGCTGACTCCAATACAGTAAGCAGAATGGACCCTCCGCCTTCCCCGTACATGCCAATTAGGAGCGTAGCGATAAATAATCCAATTGAAACACCTATTTTTTTACCTTCCTTCATCAAGCCTCCCAAGACACCTGAAAAAGCAAGTAAACTCATATGGTAAAAACTAGACACGCTAGCAAGACTAAAAATTAACCCAGTGACGACCCCCACTGTCGAACCGACTGTTGCACCAGCTATAAAAGAAAACACTAATACTAGGTATCTCGACATAATATGCTCCACCGATAGGTCATAAACCTTCCAGCCAATGGTCCCCGTCATAATCGAAGCGAGCATAATGATTAGACAAACGATTTCTTCCGTTTTTAACAATTGTCTCCGTTTATTAAAGGTTAGCAATGGGATACTTTGTAAAAAAATTAACGTCAAAATAAAAGCAAGACTTGTTTGAACTCCGACCATCATTAAATCATATAGTGTCAATTGCTGTGAAAGTATAAACGCTTCAGCCAGTTTCCCCAGCCCAAGCACAATACCGACAATAAAAGGTGTCGATTTCATTTCATTCCTTAACCATTTCTTACATATTCGGAAAACTACCATGTAGCTGAGCGTAACTACGAAGGTAAAAGCCGCATTTGTTAGCGAAATGGTCACTGCACCGATAATCAATCCGATCAAGGCAAGCGGTGCCCGATCTCGTTTAATTAAATAAACAGAGGCAAAAAAGGGAAGGCAAAATGGAGTCAACTTTGCCAAAATCAAGGCCCGTCCCAGCAAAAAACCCACCAATAATAACAGGTACCCCTTTTTTATGAAAAAGGACTCTAGCATTAGTTGAATTTTTTTCAATCCACTCTGCATAGCCCATTTGGATGAATGAAGATTAACTTCTCTGACTGGTTCTATGAAACTAGCATTTGTCTTTTCCATAAATCACACTCCCTATTCTTTCATTGTTCAGATAATTATAAAATTAATAGTCAGAAAAGTTTGTCAAATTAGTGAACAAGCAAAAAGAATCGTTCGACGCTTTTCACTATTATCATTCAAATAATAGTAATTTGTGTCGTTGGGTGTCATCATTGGGTGTCAGGCACCATGTGAAGAATTCACATGGTGCCTGACACTTTTTTATTGAAAAACAAAAAAAGACAGGCCATTTAGACCTGTCTTAGATTTATAGATATTGAGTAAGACCACTCTTATTCTGATAAAAGTTAACAGCAAGTTTACCCCCGCTTAGCTCCTCTTCCTCCACGCTTGGACTCCGTGTGCCGTTTTAAGGAAGATAAACGATCCTCACTATCTTTTAAAAATTTTGCCATTTTGGTTTCAAAATTTTCCGGCTTAGCATTATTGCGATCGTTGTTTCTACCCTGACGAGGACGTTGTGATTGTGAGTTTGAATGGGACCTTTGCTGCGTCTCTGGTCGATCCTTCGCTTTTTTAATCGACAGTCCAATTTTCCCATCCTTCTCAACATTGAGGACTTTTACCTCAACTTGGTCGCCAACCTTTAAATGATCATTAATATCTTTCACATAGTTGTCCGCAACCTCGCTGATGTGTACGAGTCCTGTTGAGCCACCCGGCAGCTCCACAAACGCTCCAAAATTAGTAATTCCTGTTACCTTCCCCTGTAACTTGCTGCCTACTTCAATTGACATAGAAAGAATGTTCCTCCTTAAAAGTATAAAAAATCAATCTACTCTATATTATACAAATAGAAAAAAATCAGTGTCAATATGGCTACAAATTGGTTCATTTCCCCTTTTTTTCATCAGGGATCGTAAAAATAATTTCATTTTTCTCAGAGAAGAAATATTCTTTTCTAGCTAACTTTGCAATATAATCATCATCATTTAATTTAATAATATTTTCATTGAGAATATCCTGCTGATTCTTTAAGTCTGTTAATTGGTGATTAAGTTCCTTCTTTTGAGCAATCTTTGCCTTGAGTTTAGCAGTTTGGGAAATGGTGCTGGAAATCATTAAATAAGAGAGAATACTGGCCAAAACCAAAAACATCGACAGCCGCCTTGCTAATAATTTCTTTTTCCTAGCTGAGGCAATTTCTGCATACTCCTGCTGTTTAACATATGTTGTCTGGATCTTTGACACACTTTTCTTTTGTTCTGCTCCCATTTCCCTCACCGCCTTACTCTTTTGGTTTTTTCCATCTATTTATCATCTTACTTATATAATTCCTGATTTTGTGAAAATTTCCTGCCGTTTTATTATATAACTTCTCGACGGAATTTTTAAGACCTTTCGGCAAAAGTTTCCAAAAAATTAACATAATTTTTTGTAACGGTACAAAAATAATCTTAAGTATAAATAGTAAAACCTTACCCATAAATCTAACAAGGGTTAAAAGCCCCCTGCCAATTGAAATGATAATGATAATAATTAGCTGAATAAGACCCAAGATTGGTTTATAAATCAGGAGATGGAAAGCTTTTTTTATAAAGCGGCTGACAGCTATCGTTGTTTTAATCGATACCTCCAGCAAGTGAAGGTAAATCCCTTTAAATAAACTCTGGTAGGCGGCAAATCCACAAATAAGTGCGAGGAAGATATAAAATCTTAATTCCCCATTATTCACTAAAAATAACGTGTAAAATATGATCACAGCTTGGATCATCCAAAATAATAAATCATTAAAGAATACAATCCACTGCTTTCTTTTCGGCCGATTTAAAAACCGCTGATAGGTATCGAACATGGCGCCGAATAACGACCCCATTCCAATCATTGAAAGCAACGTAATAAATTGAGTCGAGAGGGTCATCGGAATAACTTACTAAAGAACCCTTTAGCTTTCTCCCCGTGCTGTTCGTCAAGGTAAACTAAATCAAAAATTTTCCCCTTAATCGAAACAATCCCCTTTTCTACATCGAGATTTTTCATTTGCAAATTCTGTCCTTTGATTGCTAAAAATCCCATCGATGTTTCTAATAAAAATTCTTCATTATCAAAACTCTCCACTTGTTTGACACCGGTAATCTCAAGAAGTTTTCTGCCTCTCATGATGACGTCATGGTCTGGAACACTGCTCTTTGTTGGATTATTATCATAATACTGGCTCATTAACATCCCTCACAATCATTTGTACAACCTTTTTGATACAATTTATGTGAAGGATTTGAAAATTAGAACTCGGTTACTACATTGGGAATTCTGTGGAGCCAATTCTTTCTTCATTGATAATCGTATACATCTCGGCTGCTTCCTCTTTGCGGGTGGTATCCTGGATCCGGTCAATCCTTGCGGTAACTTTTCTTTGCCCCAGTCGGATTGTTAATTCATCCCCGACTTTAACCGTTGAAGAAGCCTTGGCCTCTTTCCCATTAATTTCGATTCTCCCTTGATCAGACACCTCTTTTGCTAAGGTCCTTCTTTTAATTAATCGCGATACTTTTAAAAACTTATCTAGACGCATGGATGATCTCCCCTTCTTCTAAAGTCCTAATAACTTAGCTTCGTCCCAGTATTGGTCGAGTTGTTCCAGTGTATGTTCTTCAAATGTCCTGCCACTGTCCTTTACTTTTTCCTCGACAAATCGAAAACGGCGTGTAAACTTTTCATTCGTTTCAAACAATGCTTCTTCTGGATGAATCTTCAAGAATCTGGCAACATTGACAAACGCAAATAGTAAATCGCCAAATTCCCCTTTAGCCCGTGCCATGCCCTCGTCTGTTCCGTCTAATTCATTCACAAATTCTTCGAGTTCTTCTTTCACTTTCTCCAGCGCAGGTGTGATTTCCTGCCAATCAAAGCCAACCTTTGCCGCTTTCTTTTGCAATTCATACGCTCTTAACAAATTCGGCAGGGCCATTGACACTCCTTCAAGTAAAGAAGAAGGCACTTCACCTTTTTCCTGCTTCTTAATTTCCTGCCAGTTTCTTACCACCTCTTCGGCATTATCCGCCTGACCATTTCCAAACACATGGGGATGGCGGCGAATCATTTTCGCTGATAATCCTTCAATAATGTCATCAATCGAAAAATAACCATCATCTTCACCGATTTGGGCATGGAGCATGACCTGTAGCAGTACATCGCCCAGTTCTTCGATTAAATGGTCAATATCTTCATGGTTAATTGCGTCAATTACTTCGTAGGTTTCTTCTATTAAATATTTTTTTAAGGATTCATGGGTTTGCTCTCTATCCCACGGGCAGCCAGTTGGACTCCGAAGTTCAGCAATAATTTCCCTTAACTTTGAAAAATTCTTCAATAGGATTTGTTCCTCTTTGACTGGCGGAATATAAACGGACGTCAGATTGTTAATCGATACATTTCGGTCCAATTCAAACAATGGAACTTTTTCGATTATTTCTTGACTGCTCCCTGCCGCTGTAACGATATAAACCTGATAATCATCTGGTAATTTTTCCATTAAGGTTAATTTAACGTTAGAGGCAACAAATTGGTCATATACTTGGCTCACAATCATATGTTGGTCAATTTGCAGTTGTGCTGGGTTGAGTGATGTCCCATCAAGTAACTGAAACCCTTCAATCGGGTCAATCTTTAACGAGGTAAATAAGGCATCAATAAAACTTTGTCCTCCGCCAATGCTTATTTCAATATCCCTTGTTGGACCATACGCCAAAAGAAGCTGCACAGCCCGCTCTGCTACTAGTGGATGTCCTGGGACAGCATAAACAATCGTCTCGCTTTCTGCCTTTTGCAACAGCGTCTCGACAATTTCTTCATATACCTCCTCGAATTGATCGTGTTTTTCATAGATTGAATCAAATGAAGTATACCTCAATCCTTCTTTCTCCAACTCAGAGACCACCGGATGTTCCTTCGTCCGCAAAAATAACGAGTTTGCTTTAAGTAACTTCTTATATACACCAACAGGAAGTTGTTCCAAATCTCCTGCACCTAAACCTAGAATTTCAATCCTTCTTACCATTGTTAATTCCTATCCTTTCGGGCCAATAATTTTATTAATGTACTTCCAAATGGAAATAGCGCCAATTCTTCCTCACGAAAGATTTTGCCTCTAATAATAATCAATAAAAAGAGGAAACCACCAACGATTACCGCGCTTAACGATTGAAAGACAGCTTCAATTCGACCATAATTATCCGGGCCGAACATATATAAATAAATCTTTAAAAAGAGAACCATCGATGCGGTGGCCATTATGATCGTTCTCCAAAAGTGAAGGGAGAATAGCGAAATCCGAACGACCTTTTTAAATTGAATGAATAGCAGTGCTGTGACCATTCCCAGCGAAATAAGTGATGAAATGGCAGCACCCATTGTTCCATATAAGGGAACCAAATAAACATTTAGGATATATTTTAACGGAAATATACATGCAACTGCGATGGCTGGAAATAGAAGCACACCCATGCCCTGCATAATGGCGATTATCGTTGCAGTAAGCGACGTAAACAAGATCACAAAACTCAATACCCCTAACACCGCTGAACCAGCTTCATTTTCAAACAGCATCGTGTTAGTCGGTTTAATGATCGCCCATAGACCTGAAGAGGCACCTAAACCGAAAATGATACTCACTTTAAGAGCTACTTGAATTTTATGTTGTAAAAATTCAGGTTTGGCAGCCAACCGCTCTCTTGTGATTAAGGGAACAAGGGTTAAAGACATGGAGGTGGCAGCAATGGTTCCTAACTGAATTAATGGCTGTCCACGGTCAAATATCCCCTTAAGGCTTTTAGCCACGTCTCTATCAATCCCGCTTCCGACAAGCAGGGAGTAAAGATTCAAAGCATCAGCTAATTGGATAAATATCATGAGCATCCCGCTAATACAAATCGTGAGACCCTGATAGACAAGGGCCTTAAAGATCTTTTTTGCATCGTTTGCATATCTTTGAAACATTCCTTGCCTTGGTGCTACTACCTTCCATTCTTTACGGATCCATAAAAACATAAACAAGATAATTCCTGAGATCATACTGCCGGTAATCGAACCAAACATGGCCCCACCGCCGACAAGATAGAGAGAATAACCCTTTTCCTTAAAAAGAGAGGCCAAAAAGAGAATCGTCAATACTCGTGTGGTTTGTTCCCCCACCTGTGATAGTGCCGTGGGGACCATGTTCCCAATCCCTTGGTAATAGCCTCTCAGAGTCGACATCATTGGAAACATTAGAAACACAATCGAGACTACCCTTAATAGAATCGAGAGATGGGGGTCATTCATCCAAACAGCGATGCTGTCCGCACCAAAGTAAAGAATAAGGAAACAGATAAAACCAAATAATTGCAAATAAATAAATGATACAAAAAGAAGCAGGCGTGATTTTTCGTCATCACCTTTTTGTTTCTGCTCCGCATAGAGCTTTGAAATGACGACTGGAAAGCCAGTCGTCGAAAGGACGATGGCCATCCCATAAAACGGATATACTTGCTGATATATGTAAAAGCCAATATCTCCGACAATGTTTTGAAAAGGAATTCGATAAAAGGCACTTAAAATTTTTGTAATAAGGGCCGCTAGCATTAGGATAAAGGCCCCTCTAAACAGAGCCTTGGATTGATTCACAGACTTCATTTATTCACCTACTAAAAAATACAAACTCGAAGGTAATTATATCATGGGGAGTTCCCTTTTAAACTAAATAAAAAAGACAGCAATGGCTGTCTTTTTAAAATTTGTTAAATAGGATTAGTTCTTTTATGACTCCATTTGTCGAGCTAAGAAACCAGCTGCTGTTTCAACAGCCTTCTGCTCCACTTCGCCAAGAGTTCCTTCTTTAGAAAAAATGATGACTGCCCCGATTGGATCACCATTTGCAATAATAGGGCCGATCGTATATGAAGTTATTGCTTCTTCATTTCCATCCACTAAGGCGATGTCACCCTTTTGAGTGAACAGCACTGAATTTCGTTCTTCCATTGTTTTTTCAACTACATCACTAATATTTTTATTTAAGTACTCTTTCTTAGAACCGCCTGCCATTGCAATAACGGTATCTCTATCACAAATTAATACAGGGTTCCCGAGGCTATCGAAAAGTGCTTCAGCATATTCTTTGGCAAAATCACCTAATTCACTTATAGGTGAATACTTTTTTAAGATGACTTCTCCGTCTCGATCAACGAAAATCTCTAACGGATCCCCTTCGCGGATACGCAATGTTCTGCGTATTTCTTTAGGAATGACAACACGACCCAAATCATCGATTCGACGAACTATTCCAGTTGCTTTCATCCAATGTTGCCTCACTTTCATCTGATGATTATTCAACTTGGCGATGACGGTTTTTCCTTTTATTGTAATCATCACCAACTTTGAACTTAGTATCTTTCATCTGGAAAGTTCTATACATAAACGTTATAATTTTTCAAATATATAACAATTATCCCAAATTGGATAAAGCAGGATTCCAGTGAATTGCTTGGGCAAACCACAAGCGGGACACTTTCTACCAATGTTTAGAGGAATCCAGTTAATTTACTGGATTTTCATGACCCTTTTTTGCTTGGGACAGTCCCTTAACCATTTCAAAGGCAATATTCAGCCATTGTGAGGCTTTATAATCCTTGACCTTGATCACAATTTTCAGCCTAGGACCTTCCATTCCAGGGGTAACATTTCGGCCAAATTGGCTTCCAATATGAAAGATCTTACTTCCATCAATCGTGTTGGTAACCTGTTCATTCACTAAAATGGTTATTTCCTGTTTTAACTGCTTAATTTGTTCCACCCCATTTAAAAGTGAATAAACCTTCATTTCAGCGATTTGGAATAGGCAGGAAACCTCATCCGGATATTCACCAAACCGGTCCAACATTTCCGCTTCAAGCTCTTCAATATCTGCAAGAGTCTCGGCCCCTCTAAAACGTTTGTACATCTCTATTTTTTGATGCCCATCCTTAATATATGTATCCGGAATGTAGGCATCAATTTCAAGGTCAATTTCTACCGATTTTTTTACAGCTGCTCCAGTCACGCCGATGTTAACCTTTCGCTCTTCAATGGCTTCTTTCAACATTTGCGAATAAAGATCAAAACCGACGGAGTCAATAAATCCATGCTGCTGGGCCCCTAGTAAATTTCCTGCCCCTCTTATCGATAAATCACGCATCGCAATTTTAAATCCTGAACCTAATTCAGTAAATTCCTTGATCGCTTGAAGGCGTTTTTCAGCAACTTCTGTTAATACTTTATCTTTTCGATAGGTGAAATAGGCGTAGGCAACACGATTGGACCTTCCCACACGACCACGGAGCTGATACAGCTGGGAAAGCCCCATGCGATCCGCATCAAAGACTATTAATGTATTAACATTCGGAATATCCACACCTGTTTCAATAATGGTCGTACTAACAAGAACATCAAAATCACCAGCTAAAAAGCCAATCATCACCGCTTCTAATTCATTTTCTGTCATCTGACCATGGGCAAAGGCCACACGCGCATCGGGGACAAGCATCGATATTTCCTCAGCTTTTCGTTCAATGTCTTCCACTCGGTTATATAAAAAGTAGACTTGTCCGTCACGGGCTAGTTCCCTTTCAATCGCTTCCCGCACCAATGATCCATTATATTCCATCACATAGGTTTGGACAGGAAAACGATTTTCAGGCGGTGTTTCGATAACCGATAAATCTCGGACCCCGAGCATTGACATGTGAAGAGTTCTAGGGATCGGTGTTGCCGTCAATGTTAATACATCGACATTCGTTTTTAATTTCTTAATTTTTTCCTTATGGGTAACCCCAAACCGCTGCTCTTCATCAATGATCAGCAATCCTAAATCACGATAAACAATATCTTTTGAAAGCAGGCGGTGTGTTCCTACGACAATATCAATCGTACCCGCTTTTAAACCTTTAATGGTATCCGTTTGCTGTTTTTTCGAGCGGAAACGGCTTAATAGGCCAATATTAATCGGATAATCCTGAAATCTCTCCCTTAACGTTTCATGATGCTGCTGAGCTAAAATGGTTGTAGGCACAAGAAAAGCGACTTGCTTCCCATCTGCGATGGCCTTGAAGGCCGCGCGAATAGCTACTTCTGTTTTTCCATAACCTACATCACCGCAAAGGAGGCGATCCATCGGACGTGGTCTTTCCATGTCCTTCTTAATCTCATGAATCGAACGCAACTGATCGTCTGTTTCTTGGTAAGCAAACGATGTTTCAAAATCTCTTTGCATATCGCCATCTGGCGAATAGGGATAACCCACAGCAGCTTCCCGCTCCGCATATAATTTGATTAAATCATCAGCAATATCTTGAACAGAGGATTGAACCTTCTTCTTAACCTTTTTCCAATCCGTTCCGCCCAGTTTATAAATTTTTGGCTCTTTTCCTTCTGAACCGACATACTTCATGACCAGGTCAATTTGTTCAACTGGAACATAAAGTTTATCTGTCCCCTGATAGCGGATATGGAGATAATCCTTATGAATTCCATTAATGACCAGCGTTTCAATTCCTAAATACTTACCGATTCCATGGTTCACGTGAACAACATAATCACCGATTTTAAGCTCTGAGTAACTCTTAATTCTTTCAGCATTTGATAGTTTTTGACGGCTAGTAGATTTTTTGACACGTTTATTAAATAACTCTTCTTCGGTAATCACAGCTATTTTCTGGATCGACAGTTCAAAGCCCGTTTGCAGGTTTCCTTGCATAATCTGAACTCGGCCAGGTAACAGCTGCTGTTCACCCTTCGTCATACTTGCACTAATTTCATAGTCCTCTAGTACACGCTCTAATTTTTTTACCCGCTCTTCATCCGGTCCTAAAAATAAAATAGAATAATTGCTTTTCTTCCACCTGTCGATCTCTGCCTTTAATAAATGCATTTGCCCATGAAAGTTTTGCATTTGCTTACAGGAGACATTAATGATATTTTGCGGACTTGTATTGGCGACATGCCGTAAAAACAAGGACATATAAACAATCGGTAATTCTCTTTTTTGCAACAGAACTGAAAGGTCATGGGAAATATGTAAATCATGGATAATCTGTCCTGTGCCAAGTAAGCTTGTATACCATTCTGCCTCTTCTTTTACTAAGGAATCATTCATCTCTTGAACTCGGCTTATTTCGTCAATAAACACAAGGCCATTGCTTGGCAGATAGTCTAGTAAACTAGCAGCCCTATCGTAGGCTAGTGAAAGGTATTTAAAGACTTGGTCAGGCTTTTGACCGTTTTTTAACTGCTCTAATTCAAAACTAATATTTTGCGATAGCTGCATTTTGGCTTTATCATCTTTTAGTTTTCGAAGACTTTTACCTAATCCGGCTTCAAGATGATCAATAATGCGGCTATAATTGTCTGCCTCTAACACTACTTCTGTTGCTGGTCCAATATGAACCTCTGAAACCTTCTCTTTTGAACGTTGATCATCAAGCGAGAAATAACGAATCGAGTCAATTTCAGTATCGAATAATTCAATTCGCAGCGGATTTGCTTCGGTAAGAGGATAAATATCGATGATCCCGCCTCTTACGCTAAATTCCCCTGGAGTTGTGACCATTTCCGCTCGGATATAACCCATTTTTACAAATGTATTTAAGGTTTTCTCGATCGTTATATCTTCCCCTAATTTTAATGAGAGCTGGTATTCTTTCCATAAAGACTTAGGAGGTACGATCTTCTTTAACCCTGCAATTGGGACAATTAATATTCCTTTATTATGCTTGCTCCAGTAGTTTAAAGCTTCAATTCTTTGGGCTTTTAACTCCGGACTGGCAATGCTCATCTCAGCAGCAATTAACTCATTGGCTGGAAAAAGAAAAACATCTTTCTCACTTAATAGATTGACAATATCATCATAGAGTTTTTGTGCTTGTAATAGATTGTGGGTGACGAGCATGATCGGCCTTTGCGTTTGTTCGTAGATAGAAGCGGTTAAAACTGTTCTTGACGAACCCGATAACCCCGCAATCAACTGTTCCTTTAATCCCTCATCCACTCCCGCGATTACGGAATGGACATCTTCCTGCTTTAGAAATAACGATTTTAAAGCTTTCAAGGTTTCTCCTCCCTCCTCAACAAAATTCATATTAATAACGTTCTTATGTTAGTAAATTATAAATAGAAAAACGCTTTGGACGGTACTCCAAAGCTGGGTTAATGAATAAGGAAATCGTATTGATGGTAATCTGGATTCCGCTCTAAAGCTTCCTGACAGTCTTCACAAATGGCTGTGATGTGAATATCGCCGGACGAGTCATACGCAACCATTTCCAGTCTTTCTTGATCTGTTAATTTATGAAGACCGAGGCTTTCGCTGTGTATCGATGCTTTATCAATTGAACCAAGTTTCGTACCACAATGACGACAATGGTAATGGATAGCCACGCCTGTCCCTCCCTAATCTAGGATTCCTTATTAGTATTAACCTACTAGGAGGAACTTATTCATTAGATTAACCGCTCGTATGATGATCCTTCCATTTCGTTTTAATGCTTTATTGTATGAAACAATGGCTTGTGTCATGAATAATTTACTGATTATATTCATTCATGACCTGCAAGAAGGGCTTCTCCAGCCATGCAGAGCAGGCTTCAGCACTTTTTTTCACTGCATCCTCAGTTGGAGCCTTTTCGTCCGGATGAAAACGTCCTAGAACATAATCAGGCACACTCATTCCAGGCTGAGGGCGGTCAATTCCAATCCTTATTCTGTTGAACTGCTGTGTTCCAAGATGGGCTACTGTGGACTTAATCCCGTTATGTCCGCCTGGACTCCCTTTTTGCCGAAGTCTAATCTTCCCGACTGGCAAATCCAGATCATCATAAATCACGAGCAGATCTTCTATGTCAATATCATAATAATCCATGACCGCTCTGATTGACTCTCCAGATAAATTCATATAAGTAAGCGGTTTTAATAAAATTACTTTTTCACCACTATAAAAACCAATCCCATACAGTCCTTTAAATTTGGACTGGTTAAGTGGGATCGCAAATTTACTCGATAGAGCATCAATGACTTCAAAACCAATATTGTGCCTCGTCTGGTCATATTGTTTTCCTGGGTTACCTAAACCAACGATTAACTTCATCTGGGGTCCCACCTCTTCTGGCTTAGCCAACCTTTTAAATATTTTACGAAACATAGATTTTTCTCCCATGAATATTTAATGCGATAAAAGACGTAACCTGAAGAGGATTACGCCTTCTAACTCTTAATTTACATTGCGAATGGAACATTGTCTAGCCCAAGTGTTATTGCTTTTCTATTCCGGAGTGGTCTCTCTTCCTTCTTCATTATCAGGATGTCCCGGTGCTTGTTGTTCACCTGCATTAATTTCCTCTTCTACCTTCGGTGGAAGAATCGAAGCGATTACCTCATCATTCTCATGGTTAATCGTAAAAGAAGATCCTTGATATAGAATGTCGGCAATGGTTAACGTTTCACCTACTTGTAGGTTTGTTACATCCACTTCAATTTGCGGTGGAATATTATCCGGTGTCGATGTAACTGCTAATTGATGAAGCGGTTGCTGCATCACGCCGCCATCTTTTACTCCTGCTGCATCCCCAACGAGAACAAGTCTTACATCCACATTAATTTTTGAGGATTTATCTACAGCTAAGAAATCAACGTGTATGATTTCCTTTTTAATAGAGTCCTCTTGGTATTCGGTTAAGACTACATCCTGTTTACTGCCATCTACATCAAGAGAAATAACACCATTCCTGCCCACTTGACGGATCGTCTTTGTTAAGTCTGCTGAACTAATCGACACGGGCTTATTATCGACCTTCGCACCATAAATAATCGCGGGGATGTCCCCGTTTTTTCTAATGGCCTTTAATGCGGAATGACGGAATTCCTTCCGTTCTTTTGCCTGTAGTACAGTACTCATGTTTAGTTACCCTCCTATTTTATCAAAAACTGTCTATATAAAAATGCCCCAAAAGAGGGCGGTCTAAACATTTTTTTGGACTGTTTATTCCAAAATAGGTAACTATACATAAGCAAAAGTAGGATCTGACCAAAGAGGCCAGACCCTTCATTCTTATCATCAATCAAACAAAGTACTTACTGATTGCTCCTCATGAACACGAATAATTGCTTCACCAAGCAGTGGCGCTACAGATAAGTTAATAATCTTATCAATCTTTTTCTCTTCTGGAAGTGCAATGGAATTAGTGATCACTAATTCTTTAATTTTTGAATTTTGAATCCTTTCGATTGCAGGACCCGATAAGACAGGATGGGTACAGCAAGCATAAACTTCTGATGCACCGTTTTCAATTAAAGCGTTCGCAGCGAGTGTGATGGTTCCGGCTGTATCGATAATATCATCAATTAAAATCGCCGTTTTCCCTTCAATGTTACCTACGATATTCATCACTTCAGCGACATTTGGTCTTGGGCGGCGTTTATCGATAATCGCAATTGGAGCTTTCATCCGTTCCGCTAATTTCCGAGCTCTAGTTACGCCGCCATGGTCTGGAGAAACGATGACAATTTCGCTATTGAAATCTCTAGTTTTAAAATAGTCAGCTAAAATAGGTACACCCATTAAATGATCCGTAGGAATATCAAAGAATCCTTGAATTTGTGGTGCGTGCAGATCAAGACAGATCACACGGGTTGCTCCTGCCGTTTCAAGCAGGGTTGCCACTAATTTAGCTGTAATCGGCTCACGAGCACGCGCCTTACGATCCTGACGTGCATAGCCATAGTATGGCATCACAATATTAATCGTTTTAGCAGAAGCTCTTTTTAATGCATCAATCATGATTAATAATTCCATGATATTTTCATTTACCGGCTGGCTAGTCGATTGGATGACATACACATCACCACCACGAATACTTTCTTCAATATTGATTTGAATTTCTCCATCACTAAATCTTGTGACAGAACATTTACCTAATTCAACACCGATGACTTTAGCAATTTCTCTTGCAAGGGGAAGATTGGAATTTAAACTAAATACCTTAAGATTTGGGTCTAAATATTGATTCGACATAATAGCCTCCTAAATTTCTTAGCCTATTTCTTTAGATTAAGCTTTTGAACGTAATTTTCCTTATTCACTTGCTTTGCCCGGGCAATCGATAAGGCCTCACTTGGTACATCTTTTGTAATCGTTGAACCAGCGGCCACATATGCACCCTTCTTAATCGTAACAGGCGCAACTAGATTTGAATTGCAGCCAATAAAGACTCCATCTTCTATTTTTGTTAAGAATTTATTTTTACCGTCATAATTCACTGTAATCGAGCCACAGCCAATGTTTACATCGGAACCTACCTCAGCATCACCAATATAGCTGAGATGGGAGGCTTTGCTTCCTTTTCCAAAGACAGCCTTTTTAATTTCGACAAAATTGCCAATCTTCACTTCATCCTGGATCGCTGATTCTGGACGAATATGGGCAAATGGCCCAATGTTGACTTGAGCACCGATTGAGCTATTATGGGCAACTGATTGACGGATTACCGTTTCAGCGCCAATTTCACACGAAACGATTTCAGAGTTTGGTCCAATCTGACATTCTGCTCCAATCACTGTTTTGCCTTTGATCATCGTTCCTGGATAGATAACTGTATCCTGCCCTATTTCAACCTCTGTTTCTATATAGGTGTTCGCCGGATCAATAATCGTTACCCCATTCCGCATATGTGCTGCATTCGTACGGCCACGCATAATTCGTTCTGCTTCTGCTAAAGCCACGCGGTCATTCACACCTAATGTTTCTTCAAATTCATCTGTTTGGAAAGCTGTGACAACTTCCCCCTGTTTTTTTAGAATTTCTATCACATCTGGTAAATAATATTCCCCTTGAACATTTTCATTTGAAACATTCTTTAAGGCTTCAAATAATGCAAGATTATCGAAGCAATAAGTACCAGTATTGATTTCATTAATCTTTCTTTCCTCTTCAGAGGCGTCTTTATGCTCAACAATTTTTTCAACTAAGCCTTTTTTATTACGAATAATTCGGCCGTATCCTGTTGGGTCTTCAATTCTCGCAGTGAGGATAGTAGCTTTTGCAGCTAACTCTTCATGATGTTTAAACAGAGACTCCATCGTTTCAGCCTTGATTAGAGGAGTATCCCCACAAACAACAATCGTCACTCCTGCTTTCCCTTCGAGCAGGCTCTGTGCCTGACTAACAGCATGGGCAGTACCTAACTGCTGATCCTGGAGAGCATACCGACTGCTATCGCCCAGCTGTGCTTGCACCATTTCTGCCCCATGACCAATAATTGTGACAACTTCTTGTATATTAAGCTTCATTACTTGGTCAACCACGTGTTGTACCATTGGTTTTCCGCATACCGGGTGTAATACTTTATATAGCTTTGACTTCATCCGCGTTCCTTGCCCTGCAGCCAAAATCACAGCATAACGATTATGCATGTTTAAGTCCTCCAATTAACCTTTTTATCCATTAAAAATATTAACGTAAATGGGCGCTCTTTTCAAGGTATGTGAGGGAAGAGTCTAATTTTGTAATAATGAGTTAATTTATGAGGATATAAAAATAGAGGTAATAAAGGGGATGGGGTTAACTAAAAAACAATAAAAAGAGCCTTCATAGAAGAAAGGCCCTAGTTGTAAAAATCCTTAGGAAGCTCCGGCTTCTTCAAATTCTACTTCTAATTCACCTAAACGGTGGTACTCAGCCAAAACAGCTTCTTGGATTTTACCGCGCGTTCCTGAATTAATTGGATGCGCAATGTCACGAAATTCTCCATCTGGAGTACGTTTGCTTGGCATAGCTACAAATAAACCGTTGTTCCCGTCAATAACACGAATGTCATGAACAACAAATTCATTGTCCAAAGTGATTGATGCAATCGCTCTCATGCGTCCATCCGTATTAACTCGGCGTAATCTTACGTCAGTTACTTCCATGTGCTCACACCCTTTTCTGATATAAAAAGCTAAATAATTAAATTCAACAACTTTTTCAGAAATCCTTCTTTATATTCAAAATATTTTAGAAAAATTAGGGCAAAATAGTGAACAATTGTAAACACGGGAGTAAATTAACAGAAATTAATCAAATTACTTGACGAGTGCGACAACTTCAATTTCAACTAAAACATCTTTTGGTAAGCGGGCAACCTCGACGCACGAACGAGCAGGTTTATGGATTGAGAAATATTCACCATATACCTCGTTTAATGAAGCGAAATCATCCATATTTTTAATAAATACAGTTGTCTTAACGACTGTTTCAAAAGACGCACCAGCAGCTGTTAAAACTGCCTGTAAATTTTGAAAAACTTGGTGAGCTTGTTCTTTAATATCGCCGGTTACCAAGGCTCCATCAGCTGTTAATGGAATTTGCCCTGAGCTATAGAACATATTATTTACGGTAATTCCTTGCGAGTATGGGCCAATAGCCGCCGGTGCTTGATTTGTTTGAACTGTTTTCATCCAAATTCCCTCCAATTATTTAGTAAAATAATTTCCAACTTGAACATTAATCTTTTTTTCCTTCACATCCACATCAGATAACTGAACGAGGGAAATATATTCATCGACTAGACGCTCCTGAATTTTTTCTGCCTCTACTAAAACTGCAATCCCAGCCAGATGCCCATTAAATTCCTCAAGCATGCTGATCATTCCCATGACAGTTCCGCCAGCCTTCATAAAATCATCGACAATAAGAACGCGTGAATCCTGTTTCATGCTTCGTTTTGAAAGGACCATGGTTTGGATTCTTTTGGCTGAACCGGACACATAATTAATACTTACTGTCGGTCCCTCCGTTACTTTACTATCTCTTCGGACGATGACAACTGGAACATTTAACTGACTTGCCACAGCATAGGCAAGCGGAATTCCTTTTGTAGCAACGGTCATGACCACGTCAATCTTTGCATCTGTATAGGCAGAGGCAATAATGCGGCCCGCGTTTTGCACTACTTGAGGATCCCCTAATATATCAGTTAAATATAAATATCCACCAGGTAAAAGCCTGTCAGGTTTAGCAATTAATTCACACAATTCATTGATAAAAGGTTCTGCTGCTTCTTGACTTACTTTTACAAAGAACTTTACCCCGCCTGAAGCCCCTGGCACTGTTTGTATAGTTCCAATTCCTCTTTTTTCAAACGTCTCTTTGATGATACCCAAATCTTCACTAATCGATGATTTCGCAGATGAATAACGATCTGCAAAAAAAGTTAGCGGAACTAGTTGCCGAGGATGATCTAGTAAATAATTTGTCATATCAATCAAACGTTCACTGCGGCGAAATTTCATAACATGCCCCCAAAAACACGAATATTCTAGTTATAGAATACCATTTTCGTACGTTTTTAATCAAGTGAGTGCCGTTCCCCTAACATGCGGACCGCAAATACTTGGTCACAGAATCCTCTTAATCCATTATAAATTCGATGCATTCTTGAATCATGCTGAACAATTCCAAAAACAGTTGGACCGCTGCCGCTCATTAATACGGCATCTGCACCAAAACGCTTCATTTGTTCTTTTATTAATGCAACTTCAGGGTGAAGGTTTAAGGTAACATCTTCTAAAACATTCCCCACGTTTGTACACACCTTTTGGTAATCATGTTCCTTTATTGCTTCAATCATTCCCGGAATGTTTGGATGGGCCATTTTATTGGTATCTAGTCTTCGGTATACTTCAGCTGTTGAAACCCCAATAAAGGGCTTCGCAAGGATCACCCAACATGTCGGAGGGGCAGGTATTTCGGTAATCATTTCCCCTCTTCCCTTTGCCAAAGCAGTACCTCCATAGACACAAAATGAAACATCTGATCCAATTTCGCTTCCTAGTTCGGCCAATTCATCCATTGTTAAACCGAGATTCCAAAGTTTATTTAAACCTCTTAAAGTGGCAGCAGCATCACTGCTTCCCCCCGCAAGTCCAGCCGCAACGGGAATCGTCTTTTCAATCGAAATCAGCACACCTTTTTTTACATTAAATCGATCCTTCAAGAGCTGTGCAGCTTGAAAGGCTAAATTACGCTGGTCATCAGGGACATAGCGATTGTGGGAATGAATATGTATTTTATCATCGTTTAATAACGATAATTCAACCCGGTCAGCCAAATCAATAGTGGTCATAATCATCTCCACCTCATGAAAACCGTCTGATCGTTTGTGTAAAACATCTAATGCTAAATTTATTTTGGCCGGGGCTTTTACTAAAAGCTTCACTACGTCCACCTACTTCTTTATTGTCCAGTTCCTGCGCCCAGCGGCTAGTGGACTTCGCTCTCCGCCCTACGATAAGTCAAGCACGAATGCGCTAACGCTCTTCGTGTTTCCTTTAACTCAGTTGGAGCGCTCCAGTCCATACGCCGCTAAACGAGCGCTTCCACTTTTCTTAGTCCGGAAATCCACATTTTGTCCTATTTTACCACAAAATGATAAAACTAAGACGTGAGATATGATAAATCCTATCAAATTTCATATTTTATTATTAGTTTTTTAAGAAAAGGGTCATAAATTGGAGAAAAAGAAAGCCAGAGGAGATTGTCCTCTGGTCTCGCTGAAGTATGTGATTGATTAATATCAAAAGCGGAAGTGACTTATTTAAAAGTTAAACTCTTGGACCCTGATTAGCCAAATGTTCTTGTGCAAGTTCAACGGCACGCTTGACCATATTCCCTGCATCCTTTGCCTTGATGCCGCCCCATCCTTCTTTTTGAACGACATCATAAAAGCCAAGCTCTTTCGCAAGCTCCTCTTTAAAGCGATTGGACATAATCCCTCTTCTTCTGCCCATCTAAACAACCCCCTTCATACTACAGCATTGTTAGTATGGGATAGATATAGAGTTTTCATGAAACTGTTTTAAAATAGCAAAAAGCAGTAAACAAATGTTTACCGCTGTGTATTGCTTATATTCTAATTTAAGGCTAAATGTCCTGATGCATCTTCGTAGAAAGTAATTTGAACTGTTTCTGTTAATACATCTGCATAGCTGTAAGAAACACGTTCAAATGAGTTTTCATCCTGATCTAATTCAATAACAAAAACAGATGGATAAGTTTCAGCTAAAACACCGGAACGTTCAATCGTCTTCCTTCGTCCTCCGTTGGCTTTAAGCAGTAATCTTTTCCCTAAATTTGTGTCAAGAGCCTTTTTAATATCGGCTAAGGTTTTTGGCATTTCGGTCCACCTCACTGTGTAAAGTATAACACACTGACATAGTCATGTCAAACAAAAACATAAATTATATCAGTCAAACAAAAAGATTGTCAATATTTTTTATTCTACTTTTTCTTCTAAATTTCAACATTTTTATCGTTACCTTATTTGGATGGGAATATGTATCGGCTCAGAAATAAAAAAAATAAGCCTTATCGGACAGCAAAGGCTTATTCATCCTCTTCTTGGATTGGCCGATAAGGCATTCCCGTTCGTAACACTCCTCTTGTTTCAATTCCTCCAAGTCCCTTTTGACCTGTTAATGTGTTCCTTAACACGTCCCAGACACTAATTCTCTCCATAAAAGGTGTAAAGCTGATTTTGGCGACAATATAGACTGGGTCGAGGGCGTGGATGTTAATTCTCGAGGGAGAACTGGCATAATTTGCCCCAGCATGAATCAATGATTCAAAGTGCGATTGACATGCTCCTGCAAAAATAACCAACTGATCTAAGTGGGGAATCTTTTTTCGTGCTTCCTTGACCGTTTGGACGAAATGTTTGGAATGGCGATATGCATTAATATCCGTCATTTTTCCTTTTGCCTTTGAATACGCGTCATGTCCTGTAATAACAAGAATATCCGGGCGGTATAAATCAATCAATTCCCCTATTTTTTCTGGCATTTCTTTTTCATTACAGTGTATACCTAAAACAGGGATTCCCACTTTTTCATACAGTGTCATGCATTTCTTCAAATAGGATGAATCACCATCCAGATGGAGAACCTTGCCTGGCATTTGAAAATAATTACTTGGTTTTACATATCCGCCGGTCGCTTCATATTCCTGACGGTTCTTGATTAATTCAACATCCTGTTTAAACAGCTTAAAAGATTGTTCCTCTAGCGTCCGGTATTCATTCTTCAACCTGACTCTTTGATTATCGTCGATGACGACCAAATCTTCGTATGGTGCGTCTGCCACAAGGCGAAAGTCTTCTCCGTATAGGACTGCAAATTTCTGGTCGTTTATTTTTCGAACATCTATCACGCGAAATAGAATGTCACAATTATACGAACGCCTGCCGACAATATCCATTAATTTTATATCCACTGCCGTCACTCCAATAAGACCAGCAAAAGGGCCTTTAAATAAAGTTTCTCTCATAGGCTATGCAAACCTTTGCTTTCTTGTGAAAAAAAATAGACCCTATAAAAAGGGTCTAGTGGAAAAACGGATATAATTCTTCGCTTAAGCGGCCAAATTCCTCTAAGGAAAGGGTTTCTCCTCTTCTAGCAGGATCGATTCCGCTTGCACTTAAGGCCTGGAGGATGTCTTCTTTCTTTTGCTTACCCTCGGGTAGCTGGCTTGTTAAATTATTAAGCAGGGTTTTTCTTCGTTGCGCAAAGCTGGCCCTGGTCACTTGAAAAAAGAATGTTTCATCTGTGACCGTAACAGCGGGATGTTCCCTCCTGGTTAACCTGATGACGGCAGAATCCACATTCGGCTGCGGCACAAAAACCGTTTTTGGAACGATCATTACTGTTTCTGCCTCTGTGTAATACTGAACGGCGATGGAAAGTGAGCCATAGTCCTTCGTCCCTGGCCGTGCAGAAATCCGGTCTGCTACCTCTTTTTGGAGCATACAAACAATCCCGCGGATGGGTAAATGCTCTTCAAGAAGCTTCATGATGATCGGCGTTGTAACATAATAGGGTAAATTAGCAACCACCATGATATCGTCCATATCATTAAATTCTTCGCTAATAACTTCTGCCACATCTGCCTCTAATACATCGTTATGTATGATTTTTACATTGGGGTAGGGTGATAAGGTATCATTTAAGATTGGTAATAAACGTTGATCAATCTCGAAGGCGACGACCTTTTTGCTTGTGCGGGCCAATTGCTCAGTAAGCGCACCAATTCCTGGTCCGATTTCAATCGCACCAGAATCTTCTGTTAAATTCGCAAAGCTAACAATCTTTTTCAAAATATTTGTATCAATTAAAAAGTTTTGGCCAAGGCTCTTTTTAAATGAAAATCCGTATTTTTTAAGAATATCTTTTGTCCTTACCGGTGTAGCTATATCTTTATTCATGTAGTTCCTCCTGACTTACAACCCTTAGTGCTTCAGCGAATTCCTGCTTACTGATTTGGAATACATTTAAGCGCTTATGAAGCTGTTTTCCATTGGTATAACCAATTTTTAAAATTTTTCCCAACATGATTCTTCTTTCTTTAGCCCCTTCACCGCCGATAAGACCAGCTGTAAGTAGGTCCTCTTGCGTTATTTCCTCTATAAACGTTTCACGCATGGTCTGGGCATCCTTTAGCGCCTCTTGGATGGCTTCAGGACTTGCATGTTCCACACCGAGGCTTTCCCCTGCTTTTCCCGTAGCTGCTTCCTTCGTTAAAAATGCGTGTTTACAACCAGGAACAGCCTCAGCGATCGTCTTTCTAATTTTTTCACCAGGAAAATCAGGGTCCGTAAAAATAATTACGCCTCGGGACTGTTGAGCACGTCTTACCTTTTCAATGGTGGTTTCATTTACAGCTGAACCATTTGTTTCAATTGTATCTGCATTGATTGCCCGTTTAATCGCTGTAGTATCGTCTTTACCTTCCACAACTATAATTTCTTTAATCTTCATTTTAAAAGTGTGAGCCTCCGTAATAAAAAAAATAAAAAATGAAAAAAACTTGAAACATTTTTGTAATGTACATCGTCTATATTATTGAATCCATTCATACAATAAAGTAAAATAAAGATGAAGCATTTTATCAATATGTATTCGATGTTAGTATAAAGAAATTTATGAAAAAAGCAAAATGCAGAGGATAGGACCCTCTGCAAATTGTAAACTAATTTAAAATTTTAATCTTTACTTTTTTTCGCCCCCAGCGGTAGCAATCCTGATTGGATGGCATGAATAAATCAATGATATATCCTTTAATTGCCCCTCCTGTGTCAGCTGCTACAGCATAGCCGTAGCCTTCAACATACACCTTCGTTCCCAGCGGAATAACCCTTGGGTCAACGGCAATTACCTTCATGTTCGGGTTAGCTCGGAGATTAAGTCCCGTTGCTGTTCTACCTGAACAGCCATTACAATACGCTGTATAAGCAGTTGCAGTAACGTAAAACTCCTGTCCCGACTCATCTGCACCACGTGAAACTTGTAACGATAAATCCTTCGTTCCGACAGCCACAACTTTATCTTGCTTTTCTGCAATCTTCTGCTCACTAATTAATTTTCTAGTTACTTCTTTGCCATTTTCAATTAGGACTTCATATTGTTTAGAAACGCGACCGTGCTTGCCTTCGGTAATGATCTTTTCTTTGCCTTTTTCTAAACTTTCATCCTTTTTGGTTACTACAGCAAATTGAACAGGTTCTTCCACTACATCGGTGACTTTTTCTACTCGAATGACGTTAACAACACCATTCTCTGAGATGGTTTCTGTTAATGACGGTTCAACTCGGTCTAGTGTGCTTAACTGAATGCCCTGTTGTGATAAAAAGTCAGCGACCGTAGCCGAAGTGGCCCAAACTTGTTGCTTTTTACCGCCGTCAACATATGTAAGATGAAATGCTTCTTTTATTCCAATCTTCATCTTATCTTGTATTGCTGCTTGCGGTCTAGGTGAGATTTGGTCATGTTTGCTCAAAACAATTTTCTGCTCTTTTAGGAGTTCAGCTACTGTATCAGCTGTCGTCCAGATCGTTTTTTTCTCGTTGTCCTTGACAATGTGAACCTGGTTAGCTTGCTTCCATTCGACTTTCAGGTGGTCCTTCACCTTTGCATTCGCCTTAGGTTGCAAATAGTCTTGTGAGCGGGTGGATACATCCAATTCATCTAATAATTCTTTGATGGTATCTGCATGTGTTTTCACGACCTTTTGCTGATCGTTAAGAGTGATGGCAACAGTTTTCTTTGATCCTTCGTAAAAAAGAATACCAAGAGTTGTCAGCAAAACTACGAAACTAGCAAAAGCAATGGTCAATGTCTTCCGGCTCAAAGACTTGGAAAACAGGTTTTTCATGTTTTTGAATACGATGAAAAACGCCTCCTTTTCTTAGAGAGATTAATGAACCATGCTGTCGGCTGTTAATCTTTGCATACTGTGCGAAGGTATTTCTAATTATGCACAAAGTTGGGAAAATTGCAAAGATAAACTTATCGACACGGTTATCCTATGTAGAAAAGGAGACATGTAGAACTTTTTGTTATCGCTAAAATATAAGACAAGCTTCCACCAGCTTCGACAAATTCCCCTATCATTTTATGGCGAATAATTTTTTAGCATTTCGTGTCGTTGCTTCTGCTACTTCTTCGATTGTCAATCCTTTTATTTCGGCAATTTGTTCAGCTACTAATTTTACATAACTAGGCTCATTTCTTTTCCCACGGTAGGGATGGGGAGCCAAATACGGGCAATCTGTTTCTATTAATAGTTTATCGAGTGGAATTTCTGCAGCTACTTCTTTCGGTTTTTTGGCATTTTTGAAGGTAACAGGGCCGCCAAGAGAAATATAAAAGTTCATTTTCACGCATTCCTTCGCCACTTCAGGGCTGCCGCTAAAGCAATGCATAATCCCGCCTACTTCTTCGGCATCTTCTTCCTTTAAAATTTCCACAATATCAGCTGTTGCTTCGCGATTATGAATCACGATTGGGAGATTAACCTTTTTAGCAAGTCTGATTTGTTTTCGAAAAACTTCCTTCTGAATATCCTTTGGAGATTTGTCCCAATGATAATCCAAGCCCATTTCACCGATGGCAACTACCTTTGGATGGGCAGTTAATTCCTCTATCCAACGTAAATCCTCCTCGGTCATGTCGATCGCATCAACAGGATGCCACCCAATGCAGGCAAAGATAAAATCATAGCTATCAGCTAATTCCATTGCCCTTTGAATGGTCTTGCGGTCAAACCCGACCACGACCATAGTAGTGACTCCCTCACTTTGAGCCCTGGTGATCACTTCTTCTAAATCTTCGTTATATTGGTCATCATTTAAATGTACATGGGTATCAAATAGCATAGTTTTGCTCCTTCACCATTTTTTTCAATAAGAACTTTATTTTTCGCTAACATTTTCTTATTCGCGTTGGAAATGCCAATATTCAACAATAACCAAGTAATAAATAGAAATATCACGAAAAATGTTCCACGTGTAACATTGAAAAGCGCCTTGTGCAGGCGCTTTTCTTGTAAAGTTATTAACCTTTATTTCACCTTGGAACCATTCGGTAATGTTTGATCGACGGTTGCCAGTGAAAGTTGACCATCTTTTGAACCTGCTAGGATCATTCCCTGTGAAAGTTCACCACGAAGTTTAACTGGTTTTAGATTGGTTATACAAATGACCTTTCGACCAACTAATTCTTCCGGCTTATAATATTGGGCAATTCCAGAAACGACCTGACGCTTTTCATAGCCTAAATCAAGCTGAAGCTTAAGCAATTTATCCGCCTTTTTAATAGGCTCTGCTTGGACAACTTCGGCTACCCTTAAATCAATTTTCATAAAATCGTCAATGGCAATTTCATCGATTTCTTCAGGTTTTTCTTCCGGCTTTTCTTCTTTCTTTTCTTCAACTACGGGAGCAGAACCTTGCATTTTCGTCTTAATAAATTCTACTTCCTCAGCAATTTCAAGTCTTGGGAATATCGGTGCATCCTTTTCGACTTTTGTTCCGCTTGGAATGACACCAAAATCAGAGAGGCCTTCCCATGTTTTAAGGCTCTCATCCTGAATACCCAGCTGCGTAAAGATGGAATTCGGTGTACGTGTTAGGAATGGCTGCAGTAAAATCGCAATTCTTCGTAAGGATTCGGCCAGATGAACCATTACACTAGCGAGCTCACCTTTATTCTCCTCATTCTTTGCCAATGTCCAAGGTTTTGTTTCATCGATATACTTATTCGTCCGGCTGACTAATTGCCAAATCGAAGTTAACGCAACAGAAAACTCCATTTTCTCCATTGCTTCCTCATATTTATTAACGGTATCTAGATTGACCTGCAGCAGCGATGCATCAAATTCCCCAGTAGAGCCGGAATAATCAGGTATCACACCGTTGAAGTATTTTTCAATCATTGCGACCGTACGATTTAAAAGATTTCCTAAATCATTGGCTAAGTCAAAGTTGATTCTTTCAACAAATCCTTCCGGTGTAAATACACCATCCGCCCCAAACGGCACTTCCCTTAATAAATAATAACGAAGTGCATCCAGACCATAACGATCAATTAAGGTGACAGGGTCAACCACATTCCCTTTGGATTTGGACATTTTTCCATCCTTCATTAACAGCCAGCCATGGGCAAATACCTTTTTGGGCAGTGGAATATCTAATGCCATTAGCATAATTGGCCAATAGATGGTGTGGAAACGTACAATTTCCTTACTCATTAAGTGAACATCGGCTGGCCAGTAATTTAAATATTTTGCATCATTTTCTGTTCCATAACCAAGTGCCGTAATATAGTTGGAAAGGGCATCAATCCAAACATAAATAACATGCCTTGGATTCCCCGGCACCTTGATCCCCCAATCAAACGTTGTCCTTGAAACAGCAAGATCCTCCAGGCCAGGTTTGATAAAGTTATTAATCATTTCATTTTTTCGAGATTCAGGTTGGATGAAATCGGGATTTTCCTCGTAGTACTGCAAAAGACGATCTACATATTTACTCATTCTAAAAAAGTATGATTCTTCTTTAACCTTTTCCACCGGACGGCCACAATCCGGACAATTTCCATCCGTTAACTGTCGGTCTGTATAAAAGGATTCACATGGTGTACAGTACCAGCCTTCATACTGATCGAGATAAATATCTCCTTGTTCAAGCAGTCTCGCAAACATCTTTTCAACGACTTGTTTATGTCTTTCATCCGTTGTTCGGATAAAATCATCATAAGAAATATCGAGTCTTTTCCATAATTCTTTAATTCCATCGACAATTTCATCGACATACTGCTGCGGAGTAATCCCTGCTTCTTCAGCTTTCCTTTGAATTTTCTGCCCATGCTCATCCGTTCCAGTTAAGTACATAACATCATAGCCGCGCATCCGCTTATAACGGGCCATTGCATCACCTGCAACAGTTGTATACGCATGCCCAATATGTAAATTACCGCTTGGATAGTAAATCGGTGTCGTTAGGTAAAAAGTCTTTAATTTATTCTCCATCTTAATCCCTCCGCTATTTTGCGAGTCCAAAGCTCTATTTAACCATTATTGCCTCTTTTTTCCCGCTTCTATCCTCAAAATATACCGAAAAACCAACTTTTGTGCAAGGAGGCGCTCATTTACCTGATCCCTTTATTTTTTCATATATTCCTATTACACCCATAAAGGTTTCTATTCCTACGAAGGATATATAGTTCAATCGCATCAATTTATGTTGAAGTTTGTCGAAAAAGTAAAGAATTGAACAGTTGTTTTATCCACAATCCAATAGTATTATTTACTGCTAAATATAGGTAATTTTTAGAAAAAACGTTGTTAAATCAACGATCATCTTAATTTAATAAATTTACTATTAATTTTCCAAATAAAATAATTGACGGATATGGGAATTTCTTGTATTATTAGGTTATGAAAATTTTGTCGAATAATGACGAATAAATAGATAGAGAAAAAAATAATTGCAAATGTGAGAGGAGATCATAAAAATGAAATCTACTGGTATTGTTCGTAAAGTTGATGAGTTAGGCCGTGTGGTTATTCCAATCGAATTAAGACGTACTCTTGGTATCGCTGAAAAAGATGCTCTTGAAATTTACGTTGATGATGAGCGTATTATCTTAAAGAAATACAAGCCAAATATGACTTGCCAAGTTACAGGAGAAGTATCTGATGATAATTTAACTCTTGCTGGCGGTAAATTAATTCTTAGCCGTGAAGGTGCAGAACAGTTATTACAAGAAATCCAAAACAACTTTGAATTAGTAAAATAATAGAAAGCTCCGGCACTTCAATTAGTGCTGGAGCTTTTTTCTGTGAAAAGCGGAAACAAACGTTCAGCGGTGTATCCCACTTAAGCTCTATCTATTCGACATGATAGGCCTGATACACTTCTCTTTTATTTATGTCACGATCTTTCGCTGTTAGTTTGATCGCTTCCTTCGAAGGGATATTTTTTTCAGAAATATAGTGATTCACATGTTCTTCCAGCGTTAAATTGTGCCACCAGCTTGGTTCTTCCTCTTGTTGCTGATCCGTCCCCTCAACAATCAAGCAAAACTCTCCGCGGATTTCATCCTGCGTGGTCCAAGCGATTACTTCTTCGATCGTTCCTCGAATAAATTCCTCATACTTTTTCGTTAACTCCCTGCAAATTGCGATCTTCCGGTTACCGAGGACATCTGACATAATCGAAAGCGTTTCTTTTAGGCGATGTGGTGATTCATAAAAGATTAACGTAGCTGACTGCCACTTTAAGTGTTCTAACTCCGCCCGCTTTTCTTTCTTGTTTCGATTCAAAAAGCCAAAAAAGTAAAAGGGCTGGCACACTAAACCGGAGGCAATTAATGATGTTAGTGCAGCATTTGCACCTGGTAACGGTACGACTGTTACCTTTTCTTCAATGGCCGCTGCAACCAGCTCATAACCTGGATCTGAAATAGCGGGCATACCCGCATCACTTACGAGCGCAATCTTTAACCCTTCCTTTACTTTTTGAATCAATTTATCGCCGCTCGTTTCTTTATTGTGTTCATGATAACTTACAACAGGAGTTCCAATTTCAAAGTAATTGCAAAGCTTCTTTGTATTTCTTGTATCCTCTGCAGCAATTAAGTCTGCCTCTTTTAATAATCGAATCGCACGGAAGCTCATATCTTCTAAATTACCAATTGGTGTGGGAATAAGATATAAGATCCCCTTCGTAGCTTCATTCTCAAAGCTTTTTTGCTGCCACATACACATCACCTGTTTCTTTTATTAAAAATTCATCTTTTTTCTTCCTGCTTAATTGCTTAAAGGAGTATTCTGCCCTTAGCGCTTCCCCTTTATTTTCATAGCTTCTATAGTATGTAAGTTCGACCGGACCTCTGCCCCGCGTATATTTTGCCCCTTTTCCTTCATTATGAAGCTTAATCCGGCGTTCAAGATTATTCGTATATCCACCATATAAACTACCGTCCTTACAGGTAAGTACATAAAAATAGTGATCGCTATTCTCCATATAAAATCTCTCTAATTTCTGGTGTATATTCATTGTTATCATTATAAACAAATAACGGTGGAGAAATTTTTAGATCCGGACTGCCATCCTTAATTGCCTCAATTAAAAGCGTATTAGCCTCTTTCCCCCTCTTCGGATAGACAAATTGAATTCGTTTGGGTTCAAGCCGGTATTGTCTCATCAATGTAATGATATCCAGCAGTCGCCCCGGTCGGTGAACAAAAGCCACCTTGCCGCCTTGTTTTGCCAATTGACTTGAAGCCTTGACCGCATCCTCTAGTGTACAAAGAATTTCATGACGGGCAATCGCTAGATGTTCATTGGGATTCATCTCTTCCTTTGACGCCGTTGTAAAATACGGAGGATTGCAAGTGACGACATCAAATTGCCCATGGCCCAGCTGTTTTGGCATATCCTTGATATCACCATGAATCATTTGCAGTCGGGGTTCTAGTCCATTATATTCAATGCTTCTTACCGCCATATCGTATAGCCGTTCCTGTATTTCAACACCAGTAATCTGGCCCTTTGTTCGTGCACTTAGAAATAAAGGGATGACACCATTCCCGCTGCAGAGGTCAATTAAGTTCCCTTTTTGAATCGGAACATATACAAATCTTGCTAGTAAAACGGCATCAAGGGAAAAGGCAAAAACAGACGGACTTTGGATAATCCTTAAGTTTTCCGCTAATAAATAATCTAACCGTTCATCTTCCTTCAAGTTGACCAAATTATCCATCCCCTAAATGTATGAAAATAGAGGCTGATTTTTGTCAGCCTCTTAAGGTTATTTCTTATTAAGAAAGGAAAGACAGAATAAACAATCGCCTTCCTTGCGTAAACTTCCAAAATGAAGGTTACAGATATGAAACCCTTCTTGATAGAGTCGGGCGAGGTTATCATATCCTTCCCCAACATCAAATGGCTTTACCCCCGGAGACTCGGGCAGGACTGCCCCTTTTTTATTCTCTGTTACCTTTTTTTCCGCTTCAGTCGTTACATCTAAACGACGTCTCAAATGTTCATTTTCAAGCTTTAAATAATGATTCTCTTCTAGTATTTCGGCTAAATGCTGCTTTAATTCCCCCAGCTGCTGGTAAAGATGTCCAATTTGTGTTTCCATATTACTTACTGATTCAAATATTTCTTTTTTATCCACGTCTTCCACCTCGTTAATCTGTGGATTGTATAGAAAAGGCACCTTCTTTATTGATTTCCTCCAAGGTATACTCCAGAACTCGATCCTGTTCCTTTAGTTCAACCTGCAGTACCCGCTCTAATATATTTAATCCTACTACTTTTCCTCTACCCTGTGGTGTTTCAATGAATTCCCCTAAATCCGGCAGCAATGCTTTAGCAGATTCATATTCATCATTTTCATATTTTAAACAACACATCAGCCTGCCGCATAATCCAGATATTTTTGTAGGATTCAATGAAAGGTTCTGATCCTTCGCCATTTTTATCGAAACTGGATCGAAATCCCCTAAAAAGGTCGAACAGCATAACATTCTCCCACAGGGACCGATACCACCAAGCATCTTCGCTTCATCGCGGACACCAATCTGTCGTAATTCAATTCTCGTCCTAAAAATAGCTGCTAAATCCTTCACAAGCTCACGGAAATCAACTCTTCCATCAGCCGTAAAGTAGAAGATGACTTTATTTCGATCAAATGTATATTCCACATCGACTAGTTTCATATCCAGTTGATGCTCATTCACTTTTTCATTACAAACTTCATAAGCTTCTTTTGCGGCTTGCTTATTCTCTTCAACAATCATTCGATCCTTCGGGTCGGCAATTCTCACCACTTTTTTTAGTGGAAGGACAACATCATGCTCCTCCACCTGTTTGCGAGCGATGACTGCTTTACCATACTCAACTCCACGAACTGTTTCGACAATCACAAAGTCATCTTTTTCTATAGAGAGGTCCCCTGGATCAAAATAATAGATTTTCCCCGCTTTTTTAAAGCGTACTCCTACAACATCATACAAATGAAGATCCCTCCTGCAATTTTAACACAAGCTGTTCCATCATCAGCTGAGGATTCATATTCCTCTCAAGCTTTCTTTTTGCATCAAGAATAGCTGACATTTGATCCGATATGCGCCGTCCAGATGTTTGCAATGCAAATTGTTGCAACCGTTCATTTTCCTCTCGAAAAACAATTTGCTCCTGCCTATCTAATTGTATATATAGTAAATCCTTAAAAATAAGAAGTAAAAGGTCTAAACCACGGTGAATTTGTTCTTTATCTTTAAAGTGTGGAAACCACTCAGTCTGAAGCGTTACCATAGCCTCTAACGGATTTTTTTTCAACACCTCATATAATTTTACCACTATTTTTTGAGCTTGTGCAAACCATTCATCGACATTTAATTTATGTGCTTCATCCAAGCTATTGGTCAATTGAGCAAGTAGCGGAGCCTTTAGCGGTTCTACGCCGTTTTCCACCAATTGTTTAATCATAACTTGAGGTGATAATGGATGAAATGTTAGTATTTGGCACCTCGAAAGGATCGTTGGTAGAATTTTCTGCGGCTGTTCTGTTAATAGAAAGGCAACTGTCCCGGGATTGGGTTCCTCTAAAAATTTCAGTAAACTATTGGACGCACTGACACTCATTTTATCTGCATGGATAAGCAAATAAACCTTTTTCAAAGATTCTAATCCCTTTTTGGAAAACTCAACCTGCAGGCTTCTGATTTGGTCAACCTTAATGGATAATCCATCCGGCTCAACAATATGAACATCAGGATGGTTGCCATGATTGATTCGACGACAATTATTGCATTCTTCACAAGGTTTATAACGATCAATGATGGACTCGCAAAATAGGGACTTTGTCAGTAACAACGCAATTTCCCGCTTACCTGTCCCTCTAATGCCCTCAAGAAGGTACGCATGGGCCACTCGATTTTTCACTAAACTGTTTTTTAACATGTTTAACACAGTTGGCTGAAGCTCTTCTAGCTGTTCCCATGATTTTACCAAGCTCATCACTCTCTTACTTTATAAAATTAACCGACATTCACTAGGCTTAAAAATGCATGTATTGCTCAATTGGAAGGACAAATACGGTTGCCCCGCCAACCTCAACTTCAACAGGATATGGGACATACGAGTCTGCATTTCCACCCATTGGTGAAACAGGGGCAACTAACTGTTCTCTGGATCTGCAGTTGTCCTTAATAATTTGGAGGGCCCGGTCCACGCGAATATCCTCAGTACCAATCATAAAGGTCGTGTTACCTGACTTCAGAAATCCACCTGTACTCGCTAGTTTTGTTGCCCTAAAATTGTTATCTACTAGTGCCTTTGATAACCGATTGCTATCCTGGTCCTGTACAACAGCTATGATAAGTTTCATAAGAACCACCCTCTCTTTTATATCCCAATCTAGTTTTGTTGTTTCCTATATTATAACAGGTAACAGAGTTCCTTACATTCGTAATGGCAGGGACGCCTACATATTTCTTTTAGGATACAAAAAAAGCCTTATAGGGAAGGCTTTCTTTTTGCTAATTTTTCTACTATTATTTTTAGGGTTTCTTGAAAAACCTCTTCCACTGTGCCGGAAGCATCAATAGACTTAATTCTATCTGGAAAGCGTTCGATTAATAGATGATAACCTGTGCTAACCTTTTGGTGGAATTCCAGGTTTTCTAAATCCAATCGATTAATCTCTCTGCCTTTATTTTTGTTGATCCGCTTTAAGCCTAACTCTGGTTCGATATCAAAGTAGATCGTTAACTCAGGCATCAAATTTTCAATCGCAAATTGGTTGATTACAAAAACTTCATCAATTCCTAACCCGCGTGCATAGCCTTGGTAAGCCAAAGAACTATCAACAAACCGGTCACACAACACGATTTTCCCCTCTGCTAAGGCTGGTTTCACCTTTTCTATCAAATGCTGCCTTCTTGCAGCAGCATAGAGTAAGGCTTCTGTCCGAGGGTCCATCGCGGTATTTTCTTTATCTAAAATGACGGATCGAATTTGCTCCGCAATATCAATCCCGCCTGGTTCACGCGTTAGCAGTACGTTTCCAAACTCCTGAGCAACCATGTTAATAATGGTCGACTTTCCCGCACCATCCGGGCCCTCAAACGTTATAAATATTCCTTTATCCATTTAAATAAAACCTCCAAAACTGTATCTATCTCTTAAGATGTGTAAAAGGTCTTTATAAGACCATCTTTTAATCGGGCGCCGCCTTGAAATCTAGCTCCTGATTTTAACAGGCTGGCGAGTTGACTGAGTTTCTCTTTTGTTATCCTTTCACCCTTTATCAGCAAGGGAATACCCGGGGGGTAGGGAATAATCGTTTCAGAGCATACCTCACCTATCGCTGCAGATATATCTACTTCTTTTACCATTAAATTACCCATTTCTTTAAAAGGGATCGCTAACGTTGAGATTTTTTGACTAGCCACCTCAAACACCTCTTGGGCGTCATTTAAAGGTATACCAGCTAGTGCCTTCTTAATTTTCAGGACTGCTTCTTCCAAAGGAAAGCTTTGACCTTCTTTTAATAAAGGAAGAATAAAGAGCACATTATGTGGATCGGCTAATTCTGTATAAATGGATACCTCTTCTAATCTTCTTTGGAGCTCAAAGCCATTTAACCCTGAGCGGGACTGGATGGTTAATTTTAAAGGATCGCCGTTATCATTTGGGTATTCTAACACCCGGATTGCTGAAATTTCCGCCAACATTTCTTTAAAGCGTTGGATTTCATTCAAAAGAAAGGTTAAATCGTTTGGTTTATATGTAGCTAAATAATTTCTGGCCAGGTCCAAGGATGCCATAATCGGATAGGACGGGCTGCTTGATTGGAACATGGCTAAGTATTCCTTTACCTTATTGCCATTAATCAACTGGCTATTCACATGCAAAAAGGATCCCATTGTCATGGCCGGGAGTGTCTTATGTGCCGATTGAACCACAACATCTGCACCCCATTGAAGGGCTGACGATGGGAAAGGTCCGCCAAGAATAAAATGTGGTCCATGTGCCTCATCCACTAATACAGGGATATCATGCAGATGTGCTTCTTTGATTATTTCTTGTAAATCATATGCCATTCCATAGTAGCTCGGATAAGTCAAAATGAGTGCTTTTGCATCCGGATATAAGTTAATAGCTTCTTTAACCGTTTCTATTCGTATACCAGAAGGGACTTTCCACTCCTGGTCAAATTCAGGCTCGAGAAACACGGGATCAGCTTTTGCCAAGCTTAGTCCATTTAAAACGGATTTATGGCAATTTCTTTGAACAAGAACTTTTGTTCCATCTGAGCAAGCTGCCATAATCATTGCTAGATTGCCTACGGTGGAACCATTCACAAGGAAATAACTCTTTTGGGTCTGAAATAGGCTAGCTAATAGTGACTCAGCCTCAAGTATCGCCCCTTCTGGCGAATGTAGATCATCTAACCCCGATAACTCCGTCGCATCTATTTGTAAAATCTGCTTAAAATAACGAGTTGCATCTCGGTGATTTATAGTACCATATTTATGTCCAGGGACATGAAAGGAAATAGGGTTCTTTTTGACATGGTCGATTAACACATCATACAAAGGTGTTTTTAATTGATTATTCATTTGTTCCTTCCTTCTAAGAGCTTCGTTTATTCAGCCTTATTAGCAGGCAAGAACCCCCCACTGCCGGAGTTTCACTTCATTCTAACAAAAAATCAGTGCTCAATCTCATTTGAATGCAAAAAAATAAGCCCATAATGGACTTTTATGAAAAAATTTCTGGTGTGGTTATTTTTTTCAGTTGTTTGAGAAAGTATTTATATTTTGGATCCTTTGTATCTGTTTGTATTAAATCATTTTCGCATTCTGTACAAATAAATGAAGTGTATAGATGTATGCCCTTTGGTTTTTGATTTTCACAAATAACGCACGTTTCCTCATGATACTTCTGTGCTAATAATGAACTCAATCCCTCCACCTCCATACAGTCCATTCTGCCCTTATGTGCCTATTTGTATACAATTTTTCGAATAATCTTTTCGCCGTCATCTTAATTAATATATTATGTAACAATTAGCAATTGGGTGTATGTCTATTCGTAATTTCTTTGAAAACACTTCGTACTTTTTTACTATTGTCATTGTCCTTATAGATGACAAACAAAAAGACAATCTTTTAGTATCCTCTTTAGTTACGATCCATGGCTTTTTTTCTGTTGTATGGGCACAATTATCATTTACTGATCACCCATACATAAATCTTCGAAAACACAAAAAAACAACCATTTCTGGTTGTCTTAGATTTGCCTGGCAACGTCCTACTCTCACAGGGACGCGTGTCC
>NZ_JBGBPR010000027.1:0-52121 GCF_041106275.1 Neobacillus sp. BF23-41 | reverse complement strand
CGCCGCCAGCGTTCGTCCTGAGCCAGGATCAAACTCTCCAAGAAAGTTGATTAGCTCATTTTGTTACGTTGGCTTAGCTTCACTTTCTGACGAAAGATTCACTAATAAAAAATTTGTTGACGTTTCTGCTTTGTTTAGTTTTCAAAGAACTATTTTGTGACAGAATAACATTGTAACATCTCGTTTCAATAAAGTCAAGGATTATTTCGAAATAACTTTATTTGAATCAGCGAGGTTTTTATCATATCAATCAATGTCATTTTTGTCAACTGGTGAAGGATTATTTTTTAAGAAGATCCTATCCTCTTTCGCAATACCCTCATCAGATTTACTATATTACTATCGTATCCTTCCAAAGTCAACTACTATTCTACTAAAAATCTAATTAATTATTTAGATCATGAAAATACCACCTCCATGTTACTTATTCGATTAGCATTTGGCTAATCAGGTGTCAGGTACCTTTCGTTATTATATTGATTCCATCAATACACTTGTTGTCGTCCACTGATACTACAAAACATCCTGGTTATATTATACAATTATGCAAAGATTAACTGAAAAACGCGGGATTGCAATGGTGTCAGGCACCGCTCAAGGAAGGTACATGTATGACAAACATTAAAGATGTGGCGAAGATGGCAGGCGTATCTGTAGCAACTGTTTCTCGAGTGTTAAATAATCATCCTTATGTAAGTGAAGAAAAAAGGGGTGCAGTTTTAGAAGCGATTAAACAGAGTAACTACCAACAAAATATTAATGCCGTCCATTTAAGTATGGGGAAAACCTTTCTTGTTGGTGTGGTTGTTCCTTTTATCGATCACCCTTACTTTGCACTATTAATTAAAGGGATAGCGAATGAAGCGTTACAAAACAACTACAAGTTGGTTTTATTTCAGACCAATTACGTGGAGACCAGGGAATCGGAAGCCCTTCAAATGCTAAAACAAAAGCAGATTGATGCGTTAATTATTTGTTCGAGAATATGTACTTGGTCGACAATCGAAGCGCATTTGCCTTTTGGGCCCATTGTTTTATGCGAAGATACTAGAGGGAAAAACGTATCCTCCATATTTGTGGATCACTATAAAAGTTTCCATTTCGCCTTAGATTACTTGCATCAAAAAGGTCATCATAAAATCGGTTATTGCATCGGACGGAAATCAGGAACAAATAGTAGAAACAGGGAATTAGCGTATATGCATTTTATCAAGAACTATCATTTGCCTTTTGACCCTTCCTATATTTTCGAGGATTGTCTTCACTTTGAGGATGGAGAAAAGGTAATAACTCGGATTAAACAAATGTCTAATCCTCCGACAGCATTGCTAGTGACGAGCGATGAGGTCGCGGCAGGGATTGTAACCTGTGCGCAAAATTTAGATGTTAGGATACCAGACGACCTCGCACTAATTGGTTTCAATAATCAGCCCATTGCTAAAATGATGAATATCACGACAATTGAAATCCCCCTTGAGGATATCGGCCGGAAATTATTTTTACAAGGAGTCATCAAAATTGAAGAGATTGCACAAAATGAAATTCCTGTGAAATTAATTGAGCGAAAAACGGTGTAATCTCAAGTATCAATTGTCCTCTCCCTTTGAATTCTTACATTAAAGGAACTGCGAAAACAGATTTTTTTAACAAACCACTTGACCTGAAACGCGTTTCATAAAATATTCTGTTTTTGCAGGAACTCACAACACGATGTCGGCGTGATCGGAATCCTCTGAGCGTAACGACCGTGTTGTGTTTTAACGGAGGGGGAGAAAATGACAAAGCCTATTGTTTTTTTTGATATTGATGGTACGCTGCTTGACGAGGATAAAGTGATTCCGGATTCTACAAAGAAGGCCGTTCGTTTACTTCAGGAAAAAGGAGTTCACACTGTTATCGCCACTGGTCGTGTACCGAAGATGTTTTATTGGATTCAAAAAGAATTAAATATCGATTCTTTTATTTCCATGAATGGACAATATGTCGTGTTTGAAGGGCAAGAAATATACGCGAATCCAATCAATGATGAGCTGCTTCAATCCATTACCACTATGACAGCAAGTAAAGGGCATGCCCTTGCTTACTGCGGCCACGATGATTATAGGGTCAGCGAAGGAAACCATCCACTTATTGAATCTAGTTTTGATTCATTGATGATGTCCTATCCTAAAGTTGATGAAGGATTTTATAAAAATAGGCCTATATATCAAGGACATCTTTACTGTAATAGCGGGGACGAGGATCTATATATCGACCGTTTCCCTGATTTCCACTTCGTCAAATGGCATGATTATGCTTATGATTTCCTTCCAAAAGGCGCCTCAAAAGCGGTCGGTATTCGCAAACTGCAAGAGTATTTAGATATCAATAATGAGAATTGTTTTGCGTTTGGAGATGGTTTGAATGACCTGGAGATGTTAACGATGATTGGAACGGGAATTGCTATGGGTAATGGAGTTCCCGAAGCAAAGGCTGCAGCCGATTTAATCACAACGACATCTTCTAATCACGGGATTCTAAATGGTCTTATACAGGTGGGTCTTTTAGAAAAAGAGGCAGCTGTAGAGTATGAAAACAAAAGATAGCACCTGTCCGAATTGGTAGTTTTTTAGAAAGTTATAAGTCATTCAAATATCTTATGGCGGACAGTGTCAGGCACCGTTCGCCATATATTTATGCATTAAAAACAAGTGGGATATGAATCATAAATGTACTTCCTTTGCCAAGTTCACTCGAAACTTTAATGGTTCCTTTATGTGTGTCAACGATCCACTTGGCGATGGAAAGCCCCAAACCATGCCCTTCCATTTGCCGGGAACGAGATTTATCGGACCTGTAAAAACGTTCGAAAATACGCTGATAATCCTCTGGCCTAATTCCGATTCCTGTGTCCTGAACAGAGATACAAAGCTGTTGTCCTACTATTGATAATGAGAGCTTAACTTCACCGCCCTGCGGGGTGTATTTTATCGCATTGTCTAAAAGTATATATAATAGCTGTGATAGTCTTTGCGGATCGCCGACTGTAATCAGCGAACCAAGTGTATTCAAGTGGAGCTTGATTTGCTTGGAAACTGCCAGCGGACGAACGGACTCAATTGCAGTTTCTGCCTGAGGACGGAAGTCAAAGGTCTCTAGACTAAGTTGGATTGTATTTGAGTCGGAACGGGCTAAGGTTAATAGATCGCTCACCAAATGTGTCATCCGCCTCACTTCTTGCCTCATATTCGAAAGTATTTTCTCTACCATGTCTCTCTGTTGAGGTTCGATTGTCATTTCCACCGCATCGATCGATGAGAGCAAGACACTTAATGGTGTTCGTAATTCATGTGAGGCATCTGCCACGAATTCGCGCTGCCTTGTAAATGCGCCGCTAATCGGAATCATCGCTCTTTTTGACATTACCACACTCATATAGATGGCAATACCCAAAAACAAGATGCCTATTGCTATCAGAATCAGCAATAGAGAGCGGAATAGCTGATAAGTAAATGTAATGTCTTTTCCCACATACAACTGCCCAATAAATTGACCTTTGTCGTAAATGGCTCGACTTGTAATTATTAGCCGAATATCTTTAGGTGCCTCACGCGGATGAAAGCCCCCCTTCATTCCCCTTCCGTTTGAATTTCCTTCATCATGTAGTGTTTCCTTTCGAATTTCTCTTTCGCTTTGAAATCTTCCATTTATTAGCTGCAGTAAATCAGAGCGCAAGCGGGGATCCGATTCATTCCCCATGATGATTTCTCCCTTAGAATTAACCACATAATAAAAGAACTGATTGACTCCAGCAAACACCAACTCTTGGTCATCCATTCCTTGGAGATCATTCTGTTCATCTTTTAATAAATAACTCTCAATGAAGTTTGCTTCCTGATTCACTAATGATTGAAGTTCTCGTTCCTGATTGTTTAGGATAACAACGTGTAGGACGATATAAACGATCGCAATAAAAAAGACAAGAAAGAGCATGAGCAGTCCACTATACATGCGTGTTAATCGGCCTTGTGTGCTCTTAAAAATATCTTTTTCACCTAGGTTCGTGAATGTCTGTATGAATGAGCTGAATTTAGTTACCAAACTTATACCCTACCCCTCTGATGCTTTGAAGCAAATTTTGTTTTCCGAAAGATTGGAGTTTCTTTCGGATTAATTTGACTGTCGCATCTATGGTTTTAGGGGCTACCTCTGAATCAAAGCCCCAGATTCGCTCAAGAATTACTTCACGCGGCAGGACCTGTCCCTTATTTTTCACCATTAAATCTAATAACTGAAATTCACGAGGGCTCAGTTGAATTTCCTCTCGATCCAAACGTACAATATGGCTTTTCCTATTCAGAACCAATCCATGAATTTGGATCTCGTCCTCCAAAATTGGTGCATAATTCCGTCGGGAAAGTGCACGCAGCCGAGCTAAAAGTTCGTCAATTTCGAAAGGTTTGACAAGGTAATCATCGGCACCAGAATCTAATCCCTCGATTCGGTCACCAACGGTATCTTTGGCGGTTAACATCAGAATCGCACCCGAATAACCCTGTTTCCGCAATCGGCTGCAAATTTCTACACCCGTCCCATTTGGCATCATCCAGTCCATGATTACTACATCGTAGTGAGCAGAGGTGGCGTAATAGTAGGCATCTTCCCCGTCTACTACCCACTCAACCTGGTATCCGCCCTTTTTTTTGAGCATATAAACGATCAGCTCTCCGAGACGTATATCATCTTCTGCTAATAATATATTCATGGTATGAACCCCTTTTGAGATAGATTTTTAGATGAATCTATTCATCTAGTAACACAAATCTAGCATCGCAATCTTAAAGTTTGCTTAAGAAAAGATAATGATATAAAAAAAGAAGCACCATAAATAAATGGGTGCTCCTTTCTCGTCCTATTTTACGATTTCTTCTAATTGCATTACTTTTTCATTTTTTAGCTTTTCAAGTTCCTTTTCCAATTCTTCCTCGTTTACAAAGTTGCTGTACGCCGCATCATACTGGCCTAACGGTGCGGAAAACTGCTGACCAGCTTGTACCTCTGCTTCCATCATTAAAATCCGTTCTTCCGCACGGGCCACACCTCTTGTAATGTTGTCAGTTTGGAAGGACACTGTTACATTTTGAATCTGCTTCATCGACTGCGCCACATTCGCACGGGATGCTAAAAGGATTTTCTTATGCTGCATTTGGTTATAGGTCTCTTTCAGGTCATTTAATTTTTCGATAAGAATTTGAGTTTGGGCTTTAACCGCTTCATATTGTTGCTTGTAAAGGTCTAGCTGCTTTTCATGGACTAGTTTCTCTTGCACCGCTAACTTCGCGATTCCATCCTCACCCTGTTCAATCGCTAGTTTCGCTTGACGCGTACGCTTTGCTACTAATCCTCCGGTTTCCAAAATGAGAGCAGCTTGTTTATTCTCCACAAAAATTTGACGAGACAAGGCTTTCTGGCCTTTTAGAATTTCTTGCTCCATTTCTCGTGAATATTCATTTAACATCGCAATTGGATCCTCGATTCCATCTAGTAACCCATTGATTTCTGCCATCGTTATCGTCTTCACTCTTTTAAAAATACCCATTTTACACATTCTCCTTTTTATTGGTTATATTTTTTTCCCATGTATCTAAAATACTTGCATTTTGATTTATTACCGGTATATGTGAACCCACTGGTGTGTTAATAAATTGTTTCATCGATGAGGCCTTTGCCTTCTTTCTAAACCTTCTCACTAAGAAAACCACAACAGCTAGTCCAATGAGAAGGCCGAGCCAAGGAAATCCTCCGCCGTGGTGCGGTCCGTTCATAACCTGGTGAGAACCAAAACCACCTTGTTGCCCCATAGCGCTTCCTGGGCCATGTCCATGCTGTCCGGCTGCATAACTACTATGACTATGACCTCCAAATAAATAGTGGAGTACATTGACCACCAAGATCATGGCGGCGATTGTCACGCCCCAGAAAATACTTTTTTTCACTTTCGTATTCATCTCTCTTTCCTCCTTTCTACTTGATACCTGAAGTCTAGTAGAGAATAGTGAAAACTTGGTGAAAGCCTGTCCTGTTATTTAAAATTTCTCAAAATAATAGAAAAGGTGTCAGGCACCATGTGAAAAATTCACATGGTGCCTGACACCTTTCATTCTACTTTTTTCTCAGGGCATATATTTTTTTAGCATTTCCTTTGTTTGGGAATCGGCAAAGCTTGCTTCGACACTATTAAGGTAAATTTGCTTATAGTCATTTTCATTAATATTGAATTCTTTAAATACGATGTTACATTCATTCGCCATTGTAGTATCTGAAACGGTTCGGTTGTCCGTATTAACTGTTACCTTGATTCCATCCTTATGAAACTGGTAGATTGGATGTTCACTAAACTGGTCCACTGCTTTTGTTTGTACATTACTGGTTGGGCACATTTCAAGGACGACATGTTTTTCCTTCACAATGTTGTATGCTTCAGCACAATCCTTTATGAATACGCCGTGTCCAATTCTCTCTGCACCTAAAAGCTCAACTGCCTCTAATACGTTTTTCCCTATGCCTGTTTCACCAGCATGGATCGTTACTCTATAACCATATTCTCTAGCTAAGGCGATCGGTTCTACGAATCTTCCACAAAATCCTTCCTCTTCCGATGCGCATAAATCGATGGCCACTACACCTTCTCCAAGGAATTTCTTCCCCTTCTCAACGACCTCAAAAGCACGGTCAGCAGGCATCGTTCTCATACAAGAAAGAATCAAATTTCCCTTTATCTCATATTGCTTTTCGGCATCCTTCATTCCAGATAAGACGCTTTGAATGATTTCTTCAACGTCTAATCCCCCTGCTGTATGAAGGAGTGGCGCAAATCTTACTTCCATGTATTTTACATTTTCCCGTGCTGCATCCTCAAAAAGTTCAAAGGTAATCCTTCTTAGATTTTCCTCTGACTGCATAACTAAATTAGGAATAGAAAATTTCTCTAAATATTCATCCAGGGATTTGCAATCTAATGGAGCAATCAGCTCCCTTTTAATCTCGTCTATTCTCATAGAGGGTAAACTGATACTCTCTCTCTTTGCGATATCAATAATTGTTTCAGGTCTTAGACTCCCATCTAAATGGCAGTGAAGTTCAATTTTGGGTAAGGTTGCGAAATTCATGTTGGATCTTTCCCTCCTAATTTTTGTTTGGTAAAAAAGTGAAAAAAAAAAATTCCTGATTACGAAGAAAATACACATCCATGTATCTTCTTCGTAATCAGGAATTATTGGTTCCTGGTAGAGACCTCCAAACCATATCATTGGAGTTATACGAAATTTTTATTAAGTTACTATTGCTCAAGAATAATAAATCCTATTTTTATTGTCAAGAGTTTAAGTTTCGATTAAACCGGCAATATTTCCCTTTTTATTTGGAAGTACCTTATTTATTTTTATAAAAACGATCTCTTACTCTTTTCAACCGGGCGTGATAATTTAGAATGTCCAGTCTAGCTTTTTCTGCTTCTGGTGCAATCGGTCTTAATTTTTCCAATTCCCAATAATCAACAATCACATCTAGAACTTGATCAAAATATTCCAATGGGCCGTAGTTTGCCTCTTTTGCAATAATGGCCATGCGATCTTCAAAATCTGGCATTACTGTACCAGGCATTTGAAAATTCTTAATGACATGTCCTAAATGATAACAGTAATTGGGTTCCAATTGGAGATGAAATTTAATCACATCTCGATAAAAGGCATAATGCAACGTTTCATCCTTTGCCAGACGGCGAAGCAGACTAGCTAAATCCTTATCATGCAAACCAGCTACTTTGGCAACATTATTATAAAAAACCATGGTTGCGAGTTCTTGTAACGAGGTATAAACCATGGTTTCAAAAGGAGTATGGTAATCAGGATTCCAGCCATTCTCAACCGTTTGTTTGTGTAATTGGTGGAGTCGCATCGGATCTACATTGCGCGTAATTAATAAATACGTTTCAATCAGGTTTGAATGCTGATCTTCTTCCGCAGTCCAAGTATGGACAAAATCTTTAATAACCGTTAAAGAACCTTTAAACGTTTGATCGAGATGAGAGGTAAACCATGGCAGGTTTACTTCGGTTAAAAGAGCCGTTTCAACCGCAGTAATAATGGATGGAGGCAGTGTGACCTGGCTTTCATCCCAGGGAACACGTCGAAAATCCATTGCCTTATCCCATGGTAAGAAATCATGGTAACCCCAATCTATTTTTTCAGACCGTTTTTTATGTTCTTCGTATAAATCAATAAGTTTAGGCTCTAACCTAAAGTCCAAATCATTTGTTAACATCATAATCCCCCGTTGTTGTAAAAGTTTGTTTAGGTTTCCTGACAAGCGCTCATTCCAAATTCGAAAAATAGGACCACTTATAAATCACTTATAAAATCTGGAAATATAGTTATTTTAATATCTGATATTAGTACCTACTACCAAGCAAATTATAGCACACTATTCTGAATTTATCTAATGAAGGGATTTTTAATATTCTCAGGTGTCAGGCACTCTATTCATGATGAAGATGCTGAATCTTACAATTTCTTTACATTCTTTTAACACCAGCTTAAGAAAAAATTCTCTATTCCCTTATACAATAAAGTAAATAATATCAATTGGAGGGATTGGATGAAGATTACCGTTGCTGGAGCAGGATATGCAGGGCTGGTCACAAGTGCTTGCTTAGCAGAATTAGGGCATATGGTGACATGTATAGACATTAAGAAAGAGAAAATTGACATGCTCCAAAATGGTCGTTCTCCAATTTTTGAGCCTGGTCTTGAGTCTCTATTAGAAAAAAATCTCCATAACGGTCAACTGAAGTTTACAGTGAGCCATCATCAAGCCTATTCAGAGGCTGAAGTCATTTTTATCGCGGTCGGAGCACCAAAAAAACATGATGGGTCACGGGATCTAAAATACATCCATGTAGTTTCACACACGATTGCTCACTATATCGAAAATGATGTAACCATTTGTACAATAAGCAAAGTCCCAGTCGGCACAAACGATCTTATCCAACAAATTATTAATAGAAGCAAGCCCCCTAACGTACTCGCAAACGTTGTCACCAATTCCGGGTTTCTTCGGGAAGGTTCTGCAATCCAAGATTTTTTCCACGGTGACCTAATCGTAATTGGAACCAATCATCCTGAAGCAGCAACAATAATCGAAAAAATTTATCAACCATTGAAAATCCCAATAATAATAACGGACATCCGAAGTGCTGAAATAATTATATAAGCATCGAATGCAAAGGGGAATAGACAATGATAAAAATGCTACATGTATTTTATGGTTTTGAATGCAGGGTCCTGCAAAAGGTAAACAGCCATTTTGATAAAAAGCTATTAAATCTTTTTTTCCGCACGGTTACACACCTTGGTGGAGCTAGAATAACTATTGCGGCCACACTTTTTCTCTTAATCCTCTCGCCAAGGGAAATCAGATTGATTGCCATTGCTAGCGCACTTGCTTTATCAGCCAGTCATATACCTGTGCATTTTGTAAAGTTGCTATTTCCTCGTAAAAGACCCTATTTAATGATTGAAAAAACAAAGTTTCCTGCTAACCCATTACAAGATCATTCTTTTCCTTCAGGGCATACGACGGCAATATTTTCTCTTGTGACGCCATATGTCTTATTCATACCTCTACTTTCTTATGTCCTAATCCCTTTAGGGCTATGTGTAGGCATATCTAGAATTTACTTAGGTCTTCACTATCCTTCCGATGTGATTGCGGGAGGAATTCTAGGGACCCTATCCGGGAGCCTATGCTTTTATTTATTGTGGGTTTGAGAGTTCAATTAGGAGGGATTATATGAAAATTGCTATTTTCACAGATACCTTTTATCCAGACATCAACGGGGTTGCTGGGACGCTTAAACGATTGACTACCTATTTTGAAGATCAGAATATTGATTTTAAAATTTTTGCACCCGATTCAAATTCCAACGACTATAGTTCTACGAATATTCATCTTTTTAAAAGCCGTTCCTTTTTCTTATACCCTGAATGCCGCTTAGCTTTTCCAAACCTTCTTCAAATCAAGTCAGAGTTACAACATTTCTCTCCTGATTTAATTCATGTTGCAACCCCCTTTAATATCGGCCTTTGTGGTATTTATTTTTCTAAGAAATTAAACATTCCCCTTGTTGGTTCCTATCACACCAATTTTGATCATTATTTACACTATTATGACCTTCACTTTCTTTCAAAAATCCACTGGAAATACATGCTCTGGTTCCATCGAACATGCAGAAAACTCTTTGTCCCCTCAACTGAAACATTCCTACAGCTTAAGCACCACGGATTTTCAAACTTAGAACTATGGCCTAGAGGTGTGGATTGCCAGCTTTATCACCCCTATTATGATAAAAACGCGGTTCAGTGTCATTACAGTACACAAGGAAAATACCTGCTTACCTATGTTGGCAGATTGGCACCAGAGAAAGATATCAAAACACTATTTGCAGTCGCAAAATCAATCCCAGCTGAAATAAATGAAAAATTACATTGGTTAATCGTTGGTGATGGCCCATTACGTGAGGAACTGCAAGCCCAAGCAGTAGCTAATATGACCTTTACAGGATACTTATATGGAAAAAGCTTAGCCGAAGTCTATTCAGCATCTGATCTATTGGTTTTTCCCTCACCAACTGAGACCTTTGGAAATGTTGTTCTAGAGTCCCTTGCGAGTGGAACACCTGTCATAGGAGCAAAGTCTGGAGGTGTTAAGAATATAATTAAAGCAGGGATTACAGGTGATTTATGTAAACCAGGTAATGTTCAGGAATTTAGAGATGCCATTATTCAGATTTTAACGGATGATGGATTGCGAGAACAGATGGGAATCGCCGGAAGAGATTACGCCTTAACACAGAGATGGGATCGGATTTTTGAAAATCTGACTTGGCATTATACGAATGTAATCGAAGAACAAAACGGGCAAAAGTATGCATGATTAAGAAAAATAAAAAAAGTGAAATGGAAGGCCTGTCCTTCCATTTCACTTTTCGCAATTTTATGGATTAACTTTAGTGTTAAACACTTGCTTACCGTCTTTATATTCTAAAACAGTTGCTGATTTAATTGGATTGTGGTCTTTATCGATAGTGATCTTACCTGTAATCCTAGACAAATCTTTTGTTTTCTCTAATGCTTCTTTAATTTTTGTAGTATCCGTACCGCCAGCACGCTCAATCGCATCAGCTAATAGATAAACAGTGTCATAGCCAAGTGCATTAAATGCATTAGGTGATTCACCATTGAACTTTTCTTTGTAAGTCGTTACGAATTTTTGAATATTTTTATCTGGATCTTCAGATGTGTAATGGTTCGTGATAAATGTATTGTTTAATGCGTCCGCTCCAGCCAATTCCACTAACTTCGGTGAATCCCAGCCGTCTGCACCCATTAATGGAACAGTGATACCCATTTCACGAGCTTGTTTCACGATTAAACCAACTTCTTCATAGTATCCAGGAATAAAAATGAATTCTGGATTTTTGGCTTTAATTCGAGTTAAGGTTGCACGGAAATCAGTATCTTTCGCAACATATGCCTCTTCGGCAACCACTTTACCGCCAGCCTTTTCATATGTCTCTTTGAATGAAGCTGCTAAACCTTTCGCATAATCACTAGCACTATCTGCAAAAATAGCTGCATTTTTTAAATTTAATTCCTTCGTAGCGAAATTCGCTGCAACGATCCCTTGGAATGGATCAATAAAGGAAGTACGGAAGACGAATTCGTTCAATTTTCCATTATCACCCACGGTTACGTTTGGACTTGTTCCCGATGGAGTTAAAAGAATTGTTTTTGTATCATTTGCGATTTGAGCCTGTGCCACCGTATCACCACTTGTAGCTGCACCAATAATGGCTGTTACTTTGTCTTGACTTGTTAATTTAATGGCACCGTTTGTAGCTTCTGCTGCTTCGGATTTGTTATCCACTTTAATAATCTCTAGCTTTTTACCCTTTACTCCACCAGCTTTATTAATCTCATCAACTGCAATATCGATACCGTTCTCAAGTGACTCCCCGTAAGAAGCAACCCCTCCGGATAACTCTAAGTTAACTCCAACTTTAATCGTTTTACTGTCACTGCCTGAACTTTTTGGTGCTCCTGAACAACCTGCAAGTATTCCAGCTAATAAAGTGGAAGCCATAAACATTTTTGCCCATTTTTTCTTCATTATAATGACCTCTTTCTTTTTTCTGATTTTTCTGACATAACAAAGCGTAGATTGATAGCCTTTTATGATTCAAAATACTTTTGTTTACTGTCTTAACTAATTGATAAATATTATTTTAAAACAATTTTTTCGATTCGTCTAGTATATTATTCGATTTATTTAAATATTTCTGATTTTTTTGATTAATATTGTTTTTGGTAGCGCTTTCTTTTGAGTATCACCAATAAATACTATTCAAATCATGTTTTGTGGTTCACAAAACATTATACTTAAATTTTATCGACGTATGAATAATCCGAATATGGTTCTTATTATTCATTCGAAAAAATAATATGGTATATGAGGTCTCATTCTAAAGGTTATGGGGGTGTTTGCTCTGAAAATATTACGGCTTGGCCATGCCATGTACGTTCTAAAAAGTAAGGTTGGGAAAAAGTATCTTATTGATCCATTCTTTGATTTAAATCCTGGCTTTCCTCCGCAATTAAATACTGCTGATTTCTACCAATCTATTGATTGTGTATTTTTAACCCATGGCCATTTCGATCATACAAGCGGTCTTACGAAGTTGGTTGAACATAAACCTGATATTATGATTGTGGCACAATACGAGCTGGCACTCATCCTTTTGCAGCAAGGAATTAAAAATGTCCTTCCCATTAATTTAGGAGGTTCTGTTTCCTTTGAGGATGTAAATGTAACCATGGTCCAGGCAAAACATACATCTTCTTACGGTGAAACCCAAGGCCAACCAGTATATGCCGGTGAGTCAGCAGGTTATATTTTTGACTTTAAAGATGATTATACCCTTTACCACTCTGGTGATACGGCATTAATGTCAGATATAAAGTTGATTCAAGATGTATATGAGCCGGAAATTGCAATCCTTTCTTCAAGCGGCCATTTTACAATGGGACCAAAAGAAGCCGCCTATGCTGTAAAAAATTTATTAAAAGTTAAATATGTGATTCCCAGTCATACCTTTCCGACACATGAAACAGCTACCTCTCCTGAATCATTAACCCAATTATTAAAGGCCTTCCCTGTTGTTGATTTTATGATTGATAAAGACAACGAGTTAAAGGAATTATTAAAGGACTATCCAAAGACAGCCGTGATTACACTCTCTTATGGAGAAGAAACAGAGTTCGATAAAAACCTTTGGTCAGAAGCTTTAGTTAATAAGGAATTCTCATAATGAGACGGGGCACCCTTTGAGAGGGTGCCTCCTTTTTAAATAAAAGAGTGTCAGGCACCGTTCGTGGACAAATGTCCACGGGTGGTGCCTGACACCTTTAGCTCTGTTCTCTTCCAAGCACTACAGCTGTGGTATTTTTAGTATTGAAGGAAGAAATCCGAAATGAAAGGGTAAAGTCTTCGAATTTACAACGATATTTTTCTAGTTGGTCCTGGCCGCAGGAGTTGCTGCCGAGGCCATTTTGTTTGTAGTCTATATTCAAGACTACATAGTCACGCGGCTTTAAATCGACTGTATGCTTTGCAAGTTCTAGGTCACTAACTTCATAGTGTGAAGCACTGAAGTCAAATTTGTCATCAGCGATGAAAATGAGGCCATTAGACTGACGATCTGTTATGCTAACCCAGTCACAATCAGAACGGTTGCCGTTTTCTTGCGGTTTCACGTAGTTTGTGAACAACTCATCAACTGTTTGACGGTAAACGCCTAAGTGATTTGCTTGCTTCGAATCCACATAACTTTCACCAGGTCCTCGGCCGCGCCACTGAGTATTGGTAAACTCTTTAGTCAAGCGCATATTCACACCGAGACGCGGAATCATGACCGGTGCATTTTCTTTCATACCGGATGCAATTCCATTTATACTGCAAAGAATATCACCATCCGGATAGATTCTATATTGATAGTTTATTTGATAGTACCAAGAACTGTTTGTTGTACCGTACAGTGAATCTGTATCCCATTCGAATACTCCGTCTTTCAACTCATAGCGGATATCCTCAACAATTTCATGTCCGAGATGCATGAAGTATTTTGTTCGATAATCAGTAAGCAAGTACATATCATTGTCAATTGGTGCACGCCAGAAGTTGAACTGCGGACCCTTTTCAATCTGGATTTTCCCATTTCGGGTAACTTGTTTTAGTGTTCCTTTGACGCAATCGAACGTGATGGTAAAATCAGTGCCACTAACATTTAGAAGCGCTCCCTCTTTTTTAATGAGGAGCTCGCCATCACCGTGAGCTTTTGGTGATTTTGACTTTCCTGGGAGCACAAAGGAAGCGTTCGCTAATTCATGTCCTTTCGGTGCCCAAGGTGTATCCTGATTTAATTTATACGAAAATACAAAATAGTAATGGGCTCCACTAACTTTTTCTATGTCCTGTCCAACTGGCAAATGAATCTCTGCTATTTCACGCCCAGCTAGTTTTGGAAGCTCTACATCAAAGGAATCAACCAATCGATCATCCTCAAATAACGAACATGTTAAATCCAAATGAGCTAATGATAAGAAATCATATCGATTCATCAGACGGAAAAGGCCCTTCTCGATATCAATACATTCTGTTTGAACTGGTTCAATCACTTTTTTATACTCATATAGACTTGGGGAAAGTGAACCATCCGGCATGATTAACCCATCGATACAGAAGTTTCCATTCGTCGGGTCATCTCCAAAATCACCGCCATACTGATAGTAAACTGTACCATCCTCTGCTACAGCTTCAATTCCGTGGTCAAACCATTCCCAAACGAATCCGCCTTGGAGTTTATCATACTTATAAAATAAGTCTTGATATTCTTTGAGATTTCCAGGCCCATTCCCCATAGCATGGGCATATTCACAAAGAATATGTGGTTTTTTAGACTTTTCAATAACCTGATCCATTGTCCTTCTTTCCTTATGTTCAAGCCATGTATACATCGTGCTGTATACATCGGTCACCTCTGCTTCAAAATCTCCCTCATAATGAACAAGGCGCGTTGGATCCATTTCCTTTGCTCGCTTGGCCATAGCTCGGAAATTATCACCAAATCCAGACTCATTCCCTAGTGACCACATGATAATACAAGGATGGTTTTTATCACGCTTAATCATCCGCTCAATCCTCGAAACATATGCCGTTTCCCAGTCTGAATCATTACTAATCCAATCATACCTTCCTGTCAATTCAAACCCGTGACATTCTAAATCCGTTTCATCAATCACATACAGCCCGTATTGATCACAAAGATCATAAAGGTATGGGGCATTCGGATAATGAGCCGTACGTATGGCGTTGATATTGTTTTGCTTCATTATCTTGATGTCGCGCTCAATTTCCTCTCTCGTCACCACTCGGCCTGTCCTCGGGTTGTAGTCATGACGATTCACGCCCTTGAACTTAATGGCCACATCATTTACGAGGAATGTATCCTCTGCCATGACTATCGAGCGGAATCCTACATGCTGATGTACCACCTCAATCATTTTTCCATCTTCCATTACTGTCATATAGAGGTTGTATAAATAGGGCTGCTCTGCACTCCATTTTAAAGGTGACACTATATACCTGCTTAAAGGCTCGTTTGCCTTTTTTTCCTCGATAAAAACTGGCTTACCTTCTGGATCAATTAATTCATAAGTAATGATTTGGTTGCGCTGTTCCGTCAGTTCAGCCAAAACAGTTAAGGTCGCATTCTTCCATTCTCTATCAAACTCTGTCGTTACGGTAAAGTCATATACTCCAGAAACCGGCCGGGTATATAGTTCAACATCACGGAAGATCCCGCTCAGCCACCACATATCCTGGTCTTCAAGATAGGTCCCATCTGACCACTGGAAGACGCGGACAGTGATGGTGTTTGCACCTTGTCTGCATAGTTTCGTAATATCAAATTCTGATTGAATCCGAGCCCCCTTACTATAACCAGCAAATTCTCCATTTACATACAATTCGAAGGCAGAATCGACACCATTAAAACGAAGGATTAATTGTTCTTCATCCAAATTGCGATCGAACTCAAACTCTCGACGATAAATGCCCGTTGGGTTTTCGGTTGGGACACGGGGCGGAATAATCGGAAAATTGTACCACAAATCAGAATAATGCATCTTCCCGTAGCCTTGCATTTGCCAGTTGCCAGGAACAGCAATTTCGTCCCAAACTTTCGTATCCAAATCGTCATCATAAAAGCCATCCGGCCAATATTCGGGAGCTTCGAGGAATACAAATTTCCATATTCCGTTAAGGTTTTGATAGTAGTGACTATTGGCCACATCATGTGTTTCAGCCGCACTAAGTGAAGGATAGCTGATAAAATGAGCACGGGCACTTAAACGGTTTATGCCATCTGTATGGATGTTTTCCCATCTTTTTAGTTTTTTCATCATATAACCTCTCAATCGTTAATATGTTTTTATTACAAAACGCTGTGCTTTGAGATGTAGTCGACTTACCTTCTCTTTAATCCTTTATTGAATCCTCTTGACTAAGATGTTGTCCAAGAATAAGGAATACGCTCGAGGTCCATGTAAATGCCGGATCACGAAGTCCAGATCCAGTTAGAGCGTCATAGTTTTCCGCCATGCCTGACTTGGTTGCCATTGAACAGAATTTCTCTGCCACCTCGAGAGCTAATTTCTTTTCACCGGATGAGACCAAACCATCTACTAGAAGCATAGTTGTTGGTGCCCAGATTGGGCCTCGCCAATAACCATCTTCCCTGTAAAATGGACTGTTTGGCAGCTCGGTTGCCAATCCATATTCTGTTAAAAACCCCTTGGTCTTTATATCTTCTACCAATTTCTTTAAGATTTCCGGCGGAAGCCTATCTCCAAGAATCAGAGGAACATACAAAACTAGACTGTCAGATTCGATGATTTCATGTGTGCCTGACCGTTTTGCTACAAATCGTTGTCCGTTCCAAAAATGTTCAATCATTCTATTTAACAATGCTTGCGACTCATCCATCCATTTTCTAGCTTCCTCATTTTTTCCAAGCTTACAGGCTATTTCCGACAAAACTTCCATTTGCAGCACTAGAAAGGATGAAAGGTCGGGACTTTCAACCGGAGTCCCTTTGTGGAAAATTGTACTATTATCCCAACCACTGTCATTTCCGTGATTGTATTGCGGAATCCCGTCTTTGTCACTGTCCTGGAAAGTCAGCCACCACTCCGTCCATTTAACAAGCGGCTGATAAACTTCTAGCAGTTTCTCCGCTGAAACAAAATCGTTTTGTTCCCACATGCGCCTTAGTGTCCAGCCATGGATAGGCGGTTTTGTGAAATTCCACAACGCAGACCTGTTATTGACAAAGTCTGGAAGCATTCCGGATTTATCCTGCAAATCAAAAAAGATCATAAGCTGGTCCCAGGCGAGGTCGGGGTTATTTTTTGCTAACGCCAGGGCATTAAAGCAGTGATCCCAGCTCCAAATATTTGTCATCCAGTTCTTCGACATGTACATCGCAGGCCTAGTCAGCATTCCTTCAGGCGCCACCACGCATGACCAGGTAACATAGGCCGCCATTTCTTTCCCTCGGACATACTTTTCAGGTATCTCAAGGGTATTATCGACCCATGATTCATATTCCTTTAAAACGTTATCGTGCCCTTCTGTAAAAGCCGAGTAGGAACGGGCTGTGTAAACCGTCATAAACTCCTCAATCACACCTTCCATTTCCCCCATGTCCGACTCTGGAAGAAAGTCGACAATAATTTTTTCACAACGCTGTTCAATAAAAGGTGCATCCACGACGAGGCGTCCTTTTATCGAAGTAAGCATATACCGCATTTCCTGACGGGAGTGATTAACTTCCCAACGATCATCTTCCACAGGAACCGCATAATCATAAGCTCCGGTAATTCCTGTCAGTCTGACCCCCACGCTATGACTTCTTATCTGTAAAACTCGGGCTTCTGTTATACAAAATTCTGCATAACCTTCCGCATTTTCGAGCCGGAGCATGCTCGGACTTAGTACTGCCTTATATGGCACGAGGTTCCCCTCATGAATAAGATCAATACGGAATACCTCGCCAAACTCATTGTCCCCATTTCGGATATTACGGAGGTAGAGGGGGCTGTCACCCTCCTCTTGGTGATTTCGGGAAATTGTAATAAATGAACCATAACGGCTGAAGGGAATTTTTTTTATATCAAACATAAGCTTCACTCTCTTTCAACATTCATGTGTTATCCCTTCCTGGGTGTTCTTCTGAAATTCTTGATCTGCTTCAAAGAATTTCGGCCTGATAATATAAGTAAAGTACGCATATCCGAGCAAGAGAAGCAGTCCTGCCAAAATAAATGGAAGTGTATAGTTCTTTCCAGCTAGGATGGTTCCGACTAGAAATGCGGCTAAAGCGGATCCAATGCTACGGAATACGGCTCTCATTCCCGCATACAAATCACGTTCCTCATCTTTAAATGATGACATCGATAGACTGTCAACCAGATTGGTCAGCATGGTAAAAACTCCACCCCTTACTAATAAAAGTGTCGAAAAGAAATAAGGATGGATGTTTAAAAATAAAATAAAACAAAGAAGGATATTCACCATGTAAATATAAAGAAATGTCTTTTTCACCCCGAAGCGGTCAATCAATGAAGGTGAGAAAATAGAACCTATAAACAATGCCAGACCATTTAGAGCCAGCAGCATCGACACAGCCTCATTCGAGAAATCGAAACGGAACTTAATAAATAAATTCAGGTAAGGCTGGAGGCAAGATACTGCACCGCCAGTAATCAGTGCGAAGACAGCAAATAACAGCAATTTTTGCTGAAAATCACTCGAATGCTTACCTTGCCTTTGAAGGAAAGCATTCGGTTCAGAACCTGTTTCCCTTCGCTGGTTTAAATCCTCCCGTGTAACTTTTTTCCTTCGCTGCTCTGCAGGAAGCAGGCCTCCTCTTACACAGGCTAATAATAGAAACAATATTGAGGTAGTAATTAATGTATTTTGGTAGCCCTTCTCTGAAAGTTCAATCCAATTAGGCAAAAAACCGCCAATTAGTGTTCCCGCTCCCGTAAACGCAGTAAAGACTGCGAATAAAAAGCTATAGGCTTGGGTTTCTTCCCTTTTTGAACGGCTATAATGGAACAACAACTGTATTTCCGTCGTTTCCACAAGTGTTAGGCCAATGGAAACCACAAATTGAGCCAAAAAAAAGAATCCAAAGCCTTCTGCAAAAGCAAAAATGCTGCATCCAATGGCAATACTTGTTATCCCTGTAACGAGCAGCTTTTTCCGACCTGCTTTTTTAGCCAAGATGCTCACAGGAATTGCAAAGATTCCCATTACTAAGATCCCCATCGATGTGATGAGTCCAATTTGCTTTTCTGTAATACCCATTTCAATTAAATGAAGATTCAAGATCAAGGTAAACATTCCAATGCTCAGCCCGTACAGTGATTCAGTGGCCAAGAAACGTTTCACACCAGACGGCATAGTAAGAAATCTTAATGACTGTATCATAGAGTGTTTCAACCTTTCATTTTCAAAAAAATTTCTGAGGAATCTCCCCTTCAATAAACTAATCAGAAGGGGCTTATCCCTTCTGATTAGTTCCTGTTTTGCGAAACAAATAAATACTTGTTATCCCTTTACCCCTGACTTAGAAACATCCTCCACTATATAGCGCTGTGCCGCGAAGAAGAGAACAAGCGGTGGTATGCTGATTAGAAAGGTTATTGCCATGATTCCTTCCATATCAACGCCAAACATTCCTTTGAACTGCGCAAGTCCAAGCGTTAGTGTATATTTGCTCTGATCATTCAAAAACACAAGCGGTCCTAGGTAATCGTTCCAGCAATTCAACATGCTGAACACCCCAACTAAGATTAATACCGGTTTCATGAGCGGAAGATAAATTTTATAAAAAATTTGAAAAGAGTTGGCACCATCTATTCTTGCTGCTTCATCCAGTTCTTTTGGTATGCCCATGATAAACTGACGCATCAAGAAGATATAAAATGGGGCACCGAACCAGGCAGGAACAATCAACGGTTTCAACGTGTTAATCCAGCCAAGGAAGTTAAATTCCATATACAAAGGAATCATCGTCACTTCCCACGGAATCATCATCGTGGCAAGAAGCACCATAAACAAGAAGTCTCTTCCTTTAAATGTAAATCTTGCAAACCCATAGGCCACTAGCGATGAGGAAACAATTTGGCCAAGAGTTGCCAAGATTGTTACCGTTAGTGAATTCATCAGAAATTGTGTAAATGGCTGAGAAATCCATGCTTCTTTAAAATTCTCAAAATGAAGACTGGAAGGAATCCACTTTGGCGGGAACAGATAGAGTTCTTCTGGCGATTTTAACGAAGTCGTCACCATCCAAAATAATGGCGCCAAAAATAATAGCGAGAAAAAGATTAAGAGACCGTATATAAAGGTTTTTTCAACCCTGCTTTTCATTTTCATAGTAAACCTCCTCGTATCAATAGATTGGCTGCGATTTTATTTCTTCTTCACTTCTCCTTCGTAGTACACCCAGGCAGACGAGGATTTAAACACAAGCATTGTTAAACCTAAAACAATCAAAAACATAAACCACGCATTTGCGGAAGAATAGCCCATTTTAAAATATTTAAAGGCATTTTCATAAACATACATTGCGTAAAAATAAGTTGAATTGAGCGGCCCTCCGCCCGTTAATAGCAGGGCTAACGTCAATTGTTGAAAGGCAGCAATAATCGTTGTGATGACATTAAATAGAATGGTTGGCGTCAAGAGCGGTAAGGTAATTTTGAAAAACTGAGTTATTTTATTAGCTCCATCGATGGATGCAGCTTCATAAAGTTCACCCGAAATGCCTTTTAAACCTGCCAGGAAGATTAACATCATCGTACCTTGACCCCAAAGGCTTGCAATCACCATCGCAATAAGTGCCCAGCCCGTCTCATTGAGCCAGTTAGGACCTGTGATATCAACCAAGGAAAGAAAGTAATTTAGAATACCGTATTCACCGTTGAAAACCCAAGCCCAAATCATCGCAAGGGCTACGCCGGAAATGACGGATGGAAGGTAGAAAAAGGTTCGGAAAAAGGAGTGGCCTTTTATGTTTTGATTCAACAAAATAGCTAAAACTAGGGCTACAATGATATTTAAAGGGACGAACAATGCGGCGAATTTCACCGTTACCCCTAGTGATTTCCAAAACAGGGGATCATCCATAAACATGGTCTTATAGTTATCAAGTCCGATAAATGTCGCCTCACCGACAACCGGCCAATCATAAAAACTGATAAATAGTGAATATAATAAAGGTCCTAGCGTGAAGGCAAGAAACCCGATTACCCATGGGGAGATAAATAGAAGTGGGACAATCTTGTCCCACTTTATTTTCTTTTTCTTATTTATTTCCACATAGGGTGTGGGAGAAGCAGGTAAAGAATTCAACATGAACACCCCATTTATTTAGTCTACTTCTTCATGTATTTCTCAGAATCGTGAACAGCTTTATTTAGTAGTTTATCAGCATCTTGCCCAAGCATCACCGCATTTACGGCTGCAGACAGGTTACGGTTGATTTCATTCCAATTCTTATTCAAAAGAAATGCTGGTGTATCGTCAGAACGTTCAAGCATCTTATAGAACGGGCTTATTAATGGATCCTGCTCCATATTCAATTCCTTTACCACACTGATTCGAACTGGTAAATCAGCAGTACGCATTTTAATCGCTTCCGCTGAGGAATAAAATTTCACAAATTTGTAAGCAAGGTCTTTATGTTTAGAATCCTTCGCTACCGAAACGGCTGATGAAGCAATAACCCCTTTTGCCGGCTTGTCGCCAAATGACGGAACTTCAACCGTTCCGAAATTAATCTTAGCTTCTTTAAATCCTTCTAAAGGCCAAATACCGCTTTCCCACATGGCGATTTTTCCTGCTTTGAAAATATCATCGCCACTTTGCTGATTTTTCCCGCCAACAAGAACAGCGCTTTTATCCTTAAGAAGGTTACTTAAAACTTTGATTGATTCGATTGTTTCAGGACTGTTCATATAGCCCTTAACTTCTTTCCCGTCTTTACTAATGAAGCTGCCGCCATTGCTCCATACCAACCCTTGGAGATCATAGGTATCTGGCTCTGGCACTATCCCAAAACCGTATTGCTTTTTGCTTGGATCAGATAATTTTTTTGAAATTTCTTTAAAATCATCCCATGACCAGCCATCCTTTGGATAAGGGACGTTAGCTGCATCAAATAAATCTTTGTTATAATACACAACCCGTGTTGTAAAACCAGCAGGCATGCCGTAAATTTTTCCATTCATGCTGGAATAATTAAATAAACCCTGATAAAAATCATCCATATCCATTTCTGAATCGCCGTCGATGTACTGGTCAAGCGGCTCGAGTGACTCGTAGTATGCTGGAAAATTCCACATATACATCATATCCGGTGGATTTTTTGCCCCAAAGGAAGCAGCCAGCTTCTGATCAAAGCCATCGCCGTAAGCTTCCACTTGAACCTTTACACCGGGATTCTTTTCTTCAAATTTTTTGGCGATATCCTGTTGAATTTTCAGTGCCTCACCAGAGTCCCAGGTTGCAAAGCGAAGTGTAACATTTCCTTTACCATCCTTCTCTTCACCAGTTCCTCCAGAAGTATTTTCTCCTGAACTGCTGTTCGAACATGCTGCCAAGGAGAAGACGCTAACTAATAATAAAATCATTGCCAGGATGCTGATTTTCCTCATTCTGAATTTCCCCCTCTTTAGATAAAAAATTAACCGCCTTCATTGTACTTCTAATGAAAGCGGTCTCATACTGAAATTCATCTTAAATTGTTAGTAATAATGTTTTAATTTTCTGTGAAGATTACGTGATAGGGGTAAAATTGTCCGGATTGATTCTCCTTTTTGTTAGACGATAGTCAGATGGTGTATATCCCGTACATTTTTTAAACCATTTGCTAAAATATTTCCCGTCTTGCACCCCAACTTTCTCTCCTATTTCCTGTAAAGTAAGAGAAGTGGTTTCAAGTAATTCACTAGCAGCATTGATCTTTAACTTTTCTGTGAATGTATGGAAGCTTTCTCCTACTGACTTACTAAAAAGGGTACTAAAATGGCTTCTACTAAGGCCGACTTCATAAGCAATATTAACTGAAGAGTGGGATTGTGATAAGTCTCTCGTAATCAGTTGAACGGCTTTTTGAATCGGTTCCGGCCATTTTTCATTAACCTCATTTATTACGGCTTCAGCTAGACTAGAGTCTTGTTCTTTATGTTGTGATTTTTCTATTTCATCAGAGAATTGCTTTAGGTATTCTTCAAATTCATCATCTTGAAAGGCCGTTTTTAAAATATAACCTGAAGCACCCAACCTAATGCCTTCCTGGGCATATTCGAAATCCCGGTGGCAGCTTAATAGCAGGATTTTTGTGTCAGGGGCTGCTTGTTTAATTTTTCGGGCAAGTTCTATGCCATTTTGTTCTGGCATGACAATGTCTGTAATGACTACCTCAGGGGAATGCTCCAGAAACACTTCCCAGCCTTTCTGACCATTGGAGGCATCCGCCACTACTTCCATATTATATTTCTGCCAGTTCACCGTTGCCATTAACCCTTTACGGACGATATATTCATCATCAACTACTATGACTTTGATCATTGCTCATCCTCCTTTTTGGCCAGCACATTTTGATCGTTGTTCCATGCTTCGGTTTAGATTCTATAATAAGGCCATATTGATTTCCAAAATGAAGCTTTAGCCGTTGATCAACATTAAACACGCCTATTCCACGGACTTTATCCTTAGGCGACTGTTCATTAAGTAAGTTTAAGGCCGTTTGTTCACTCATTCCTTTACCATTATCACTCAAGGTAAGTTCAAGTAAGTCTGATTTATCCTCAATAGTTAATTCAATTATTCCCTGTCCGTCTTCAAAGGCATGGAAAAAAATATTTTCAAATAATGGCTGCAGAGACAACCTGGGAATTAAATAATCGGAGCATTCTGGGCTGACCTTTTCATTGTAATCAAACATATGTCCATAACGGATTTCCTGCACCTTCAAATAGTGGCTTATCGTAGCCAGCTCTTTTTTTAACGGAATCAATTCATCAGAAAAATTAAGGTTTTCATGAAGAACCTCCGTCAGATGGTAAATCATTTGCTGAACTTCCTTGGCATTACTTAACCTTGCCTTCCACTGAATGGAGTTTAGTGTATTAAACAACAAATGGGGATTTATTTGGTAATGAAACGCCCTTAACTCTGCTTTCCTTTTTAACCGTTCCGTCTCACCGATTTCATCAATTAATTCATTAATTTGCTGGACCATCTGATTAAAGCTGATTGTTAATTTCCCAATTTCGTCATGTTCTTTAACAGGAATCTGAGTCTGCAGTTCGCCCACACTTACCAGTTCCATCGATTCCTTCAGCTTTCTGATTCGTTTTGCCAACGGTGCTGAAAAGACCAAAGCTAGTAGGATTGCGAGAATAATTAAAAAGAAAATGCCTAACATAGTATAGTTAAAAATAACCTCAGAGGATTGGTAAAATAGTTTTTCAGGGACTCGGATTTCAATGTTCCAGCCATAGGCTTCAATATTTTTCACCCTAACAATATCACTTGAAAGCCGCTCCACTTTTGCTTTTGTTCGGTAAAGGACTTTATTCTTTTCATTATGAATGGTTACAAAGGCGTGGACGTCTTTTTCAAGGTAGTTAATATATGAAAAAAGCTCCTCGGCATTTGTCTCAATTAACAATTTGCTTCCTTTTAAAATCCCATATTGGCTCTGGATGGGCAATACTAGACCAATTATTGGTTCAGGCGGTTTGCTGTTATCATGATGATCAGCTTTATAAAATCCAATCCATCGCTCCCCTTGTTTGATTTTACTTGCTTCCTTCCAAAACGGCATTTGAAACAATTTTTGTGAATTAAGATGGTTTCCCCCGTAATAATAGCCAGAACTCGTTATTAGGTAGATTCCTTTTGTATTAAAAGTTCTATGGGCTTCAAGGAATCTTTCAAAGTTCTTTTTCTCTATGAATCCTTCATAGGTTCTTGGAATCTCTTCTTTGATAACAATTAAGGTAGGGTCGGATAAATATTGATGAATATCGTTTGAGACGACAAACATCTGATTAATCGTATTTTCTAATTGCTTTTCAAGCTGTGATACAGCAAAGTTTTCATAATCATTAAATTGCTTATTCACAATCGTGGATGACTTTTGATAGGAGAGATAGCCAAATAGTAGGAGAGGTATCAGTGCCACCACGATGAAAAACAGCATCAACTTGGTACGAAAGCTTCCATACAATTGATTCTTAAGTTTTAAGGTAATATTTTTAATAACTTCGATCATCCTATCCCTCTTCAAGACTAGTGGTTTTCGTATGTTATCACTTTTTGCATAACAGCATGTCTTTCCCTTTTTTTTCGTAATCGTTTTCATAAATCTCCCTAATCATAAACCAGAGTTGTTCCAATTTCCATAGACATCTCCGGAGTTTTAAGATGGTAGTTACGACCACTTTTATGAAAATAAAAAATGAAGCATCAAAGAGAGAAAACTTCCCTTGATCCTTCATTTAGATTCAAAAAGTTTCTATAATTCAATCCTATATTGCTGATCACTTATTCCATCCTTAGTGAAGACTCGTTCCACGTATTGAATTTCTTTATCTGACATCAACATGACGGTCGAGCTTCTCGTCCCGTAGTTTCCGCTTTTGATAAACAATGGCGAAAGCATTCTTTCCCATTCTAAAGAAACGCCTGTGTGCGGAAGAAGTTCGTCTGGAGCTTGATCTGCATTTTGGAGGACACTCAAAAGGCATTCTACAAGTTCGACCTGTTCCCCGTTGATGATTTTGGACATGCCTTCCTTGCCTTTTTGCACCTTTGGCCATTCAGTATTTAATAAATGGTTGCTGACTCCATAAATACCAGGCTCCACCTTCAAAAGTTCCTGACCTTTATTTGAATAATAATATAGTTCCGTTCCATCCCCTGCTAGTAAGTTATAGCCAGGATACAGATCCTTTTTCTTTACAAGACTTTGCATATAATCCTTTATACTTCCTTTATGTTTCAAGGCATCGGCCACCAACTCACCTCTCGAACGCTTTCCTTCCGTTTCTTCCTTTGGGTCGCGATAATTGGTCAAAGCCGCAAAACGTCCAGATGTGGTAACTCCCATCCAAGTGCCCATTTTTTCTAAATCTCTACCGGCAAGGATGTCAGGTCTGTCTTCCCAATAATGAGCAGGAGCAGTAGGCCGCCCGTAAAATTCATCTCGGTTTGCCGCTACAAGGAGCTTGTAGACAGGATGGACTCTATAGGCAAAAACGATTAAACACATATACAATCACAGCCTTAAAAATAATTTAACCGGGGGTTTTTTATTGGATTAATGTCGTTCATCATCGAAACTAATTTACTAACCTCCAGGCCCAAACCGTCTTTTTGATCTATTAGGTATAATGTATCCAAATTCACTCCATAACCTCCATATGGAAAAATAAACCACAAGTTATTATTCGCCATGTCTCTAGAAAATCCTTTTAACATAGTGGAATCCCGAAGCGTTTTGTATCTTTTAAGTGCTAAGAATGCATAAGGAAAATAAATCTAATCCTGATTTTAATCGCAAGGTTGGAAATAATAATAGCTACGACCTAATTTATTTTGGAGGTGTGTTTCCATGTCAGAATTAGAGCCCTTAGAATACGAAACAGGGACTGCTATTCGCGAATACGACATTATTGATATTACCCAAACAGCCAACGGGTATGAAATAGTGCTTGATATAGAATTGGACAGCGGCTATTCCTTAGCAAGAACCAAATTAGAAGTCACCAATGAGGACTTATTAGGGTATGAAACAAATGAAATTGAGGAAGGGATTAAATTTGCCTTAGGGTTTTTCAATCATTAACAACAAACTAATATTTTTGAGGGCAAATCACCATGAACTGTGTTAAACTAACCAACGACGTTAGATGAACGTACTTTAATAATGGAGTGGTTAAATGAGTAGTGCGAAAGGGAAAGGCGGAACAGGCAGAGGAACCGGCAAGAAGGGCTGGACTCGTTGGCAAGCAGGTGTCAAAAAAGCGAAAAGCGCCAAACCATATGTCAGCAAAGGTGTTAAAAAAGCAAATGACGGAAACAACACCAGCAATAATAAAGGTGACGCATCCGAAAAATAATAATAATAATACAAAGACTCAGGGGACCCCATCCCCCGAGTCTTTTTTTCCCAGCAAACGACCTTTTCAAAAAAAACGACAGTCCACCACACGAGGACAAATGTCCACGAGCGGTGCCTGACACCTAATTTTTCACACCCTATTCTTAGCATCTTTATCCCTTCCTATTTGCTGGTTTCCCTCCGTACGACTGGTGCTACTTCTGTTGCTAATCGTTCGATGCTTTCGGCGACTTGTTTAAAGGGCATTCCGCCGATGTCCATTTGGGCGATAAATCGCTGGTGTCCGTAAAGCTCGTATTGTTGGAGGATTTTTTCAATGATCTGCTGGGAACTGCCAACAAATAAAGCCGTTTCTGGTCCGGCCATCCGTTCAAAATCTTCTCTGGACATTCTTGTATTCATCCCACGCTGGCGATTAAAGTATCCCCAATAATTAGAATGATACGGATAGAACTCATCCTTTGCCTTTTGGGTTGTTTCCGAAATAAATGCATGACCAGTCACTGCAACCTTCATCGACTCAGGATCATGGCCAGCTTGACTGGCGGCCTGGCGGTAAATATCTACAAGCGGCTTAAACCGAATATGTTCGCCTCCAAGTATCGCTATTGCTAAGTTAGTCCCTAATCTGCCTGCTCGTGCTGCGCTAGACGGAGTGCCCCCAACACCTACCCACAATGGAATATTTTCCTGTAAAGGTCGTGGAGCAATTTCCGCATCCTGCAACGGAGAACGAAATTGACCATTCCAGGTCACTCGATCCTGTGCATTCAGCTGCTGAAAGAGCTTGATGTTCTCTTCAAAAAGCTGGTCATAATCGTCTAACTCATACCCGAACAGCGGGAAAGATTCTATAAATGCCCCGCGCCCCGCAATAATTTCTGCCCGTCCGTTTGACAGGAGATCAAGTGTCGCAAAATCCTCAAAGAGACGAACAGGATCGACGGTGCTTAAGACAGTTGTAGCACTTGCCAGTTTAATTCGCTTTGTAACTTGCGAAATGGCGGACAAGACGACGGGCGGTGCAGACACAGCATAGTCGAGGCGGTGATGCTCACCAACGCCCACTACATCTAATCCGGCCTCATCAGCCATTTTCGCTGCTTCAATAATTTCTTCAAGTCGCTGTCTTGTGCTGATAGTCTTCCCTGTTCCCCAATCCGGAACTAAATCCCCCAATGTATAGATCCCTATTTCCATACCTGAATGTTCATCTTTGGAATCTGGCTTCATCTTCATATCCTCCCTCAATCATTTATAAAACTAATCGAATTTGATTTCCTGAAGGATCTTCCGTTACAAAGAAATCAGCTACTTCCGATATCTGCGCACCTAATTGCTTTAGCTGTTTAATCGCATTCTCTCTTGCTGATTCATCAGGGAAAACGAGCGAGTACCAATTTAAGCCGACACTGTTTTTCGGTGGCGTCGCTGCCCCTTCACCTTGCCAAGTGTTGATAGCAATATGATGATGATAACGGCCCGTGGAAAGGAATGCCGCTTGTGGATAGTAACTAACAATTTCAAAACCAAGCCCTTTTGTGTAAAATTCTTCTGCTTTTTTCAAATTAGATACGTGAAGGTGAATGTGGCCCATAACTGTACCCGCCGGGAGACCGCTCCATTCCGCATCACTCTCCGCGATAATTCCATTTCCATCAAGCTCTTCTGTTGCCATTTCTACTAAACCGTTGTTCCATCTCCATTCTGAAGAAGGGCGATCTCGGTACACTTCAATCCCATTTCCGTCTGGATCGTTAAGGTATAACGCCTCACTTACATAATGATCTGCAGCACCCAGTGGATATCCAGCTTGAATCATATGCCGTAAAAAGACAGATAAATCTGCTCGTGATGGAAGTAAGATCGCAAAATGATACAAACCTGAACTACGTCCTGTTTTCGCAACCACATCTTTCGGCTGCTCTAGCGTTAATAATGGGTTTTTTCCGTCTGTCGTTAAGACTGCTTTACGATCTGATTTCTCCAATATTTGAAAGCCCAATATATTTTGATAAAAAGTGAGCGCATAATCGAGGTTTTTAACTTTTATATTGACCTCACCGACATATATATTTGGTGCCTGATGAAATTTATCCATTTTCTCCTCATCCCTTCATTATTCATTTGTAAACGAATGTTATAAAAATTAATCTTTTTATTAATATGGTTCTTTTACATTCCATTAAACCGATTACTATTTCCTATGCTTACAGTGTACCTTTAATTTATCTTGAATTCAAGTATTTTAAATTAAGAGCATATGGAAGACCAGCCTATTTTTTACCCTTGCAACAGAAAAAGGACTCTTCCGCTAAGCGAAAAAGCCCTTGAACCTTGCTTCTCGTTTTTTATGCTTCGACGATATTAGGCTGCTCGTAAACCTCGTTTTCAAACTCGCCTGTTACTTTACTAGTGAGTATGCCTGATGTCATCGCTCCGCTGACATTTAGAGCTGTACGTCCCATGTCAATGAGAGGCTCAACTGAAATAAGCAGACCAACAATCGCAATTGGGAGATTCATCACTGATAAAACGATTAAGGCTGCGAAGGTTGCACCGCCACCTACACCAGCAACACCAAACGAACTAATCGCAACCACAAGAATGAGCGTTAGAATAAAGGATATACTTGTTGGATCCACATCTGCCGCTGGAGCAACCATCACTGCTAACATCGCAGGATAAACGCCTGCACATCCGTTTTGACCGATTGTTAGCCCAAACGAACCCGCGAAGTTGGCGATCCCTTCGGATACACCAAAGTCCTTTGTTTGTGTTTTAATGGTCATTGGCAAGGTTCCTGCACTAGTCCGGGAGGTGAAAGCAAAGGTTAAGGTTGGCAGCCCTTTTTTCACATAATTTATAGGACTTAGTCTCGCAAATGATAAAAGGAGAAGATGGACAATAAACACAATAATGAGCGCCACATACGAGGCAATCACAAATTTACCTAGTTTTGCTATCGCGGCATAGTCACTCGTTGCTGTAACCCTGGCTATGATCGCTAAGATACCATATGGCGTTAAACGAAGAATCAGTGTGACTACTCTCATGACAACAGAGTAGAAGGTATCAATGATCTTTGCAAAAAATTCACCATGCTCTGGGTCCTTACGCTTCACTCCAAGGTAAGCAATACCAATAAATACGGCAAAAATAACAACCGCAATCGTCGATGTTGCGCGGGCCCCAGTTAAATCCTGAAACGGATTGCTTGGGATTAACTCAATGATTTGCTGTGGGAGTGTCATATTTTCGATCCCTGCAGCTCTTTCCTCTAACTGGGCATTCCGGGCTGCTTCTGCATCTCCTTCAGTTAGCTGAACCCCGTCAAGACCAAATCCTAAAGCTGAGCCAATGCCAACCGCGGCAGAAACGGCCGTCGTTGCAAGAAGGATGCCGATGACAAGAAAACTGATTTTCCCTATATTTTTCGTTAATTTTAGTTTTGTAAAGGCCCCGACAATCGAAACAAAAATGAGTGGCATAACGACCATTTGTAATAGCTTTACATAGCCATTCCCGACTATGTTAAACCAATCAATCGAACCTGTCGTTACTTCATGTGTCGTACCATAAATGAGATGAATAATAAAACCAAATATAATTCCTAAACCCAACGCACTAAAAACACGCTTGGAAAAAGAAACATGCTTTTTTTGCATCGTAAATAAACCAAACATGAGTAATAGCAGCACCGCGACATTTACAATGATAAGAAAGGTATTCATGGAATTCCTCCTCTTTATTTTTCGAAAAAATCGAAAACCAAATATTCCAATGTATTAAGTCGGAATTATAGTCGTCGTCTTTATCGTCATCGGTAATTTCTGTACCTTTATACTTTAAAACAATCAAACGTTTGATATGGTAAATAATATGACATGGCGACCCTATATATTCCAAGCCCATAAATTATTCAATCAAACGTTTGATTAGTTTTTCAATCATCCAAAAAGCTACGTGTACTATTAGGACTGCAAGGCGGATAAACTCATATCATTTCAGTCGGAATCGGATGGATAGCATCCTTTAGTGCGGTTTCTAATTCATCTTTGAACATGGCCTTCTCCTCCAATGTCCATCCAAGAGCATCCTCCATTAAGCCAATGATTGCTTCTTTCCACTCATGTACCCATTGAATATCAAAAAATAAAGCTCCCGTTCGACGGATAAAAAAGTCCACTGGTTTTACGGCCATTTCTTCCTCTAAGGAATAAATGATTTGAACATACACCTCCAGCGGCAAGCCAAATTTGTTATTTGGGTCATACGTTTTTGCAATTTCAAAAATACGATCAATATTGGAACCATAACGATGGACTAATTTTCGGAATTGGTCCTTTGAAAATCCACTTAACTCGCCTTCTTTTTCCTTGGTCTCTATAAATGAAGCAAAGTTACGAGACCCATCCATATGACCTCCTGAAATAGGTAAATGCTTTGTTTGGCAAGATCCAATATGGCTTGCTTCGCCGCACTGTTTAGCGATCAAGTCTACCACCGTTTCTGCCATTTTTCTGTATCCGGTCAGCTTCCCGCCTGCGATTGTAACCAAGCCAGAATTCGATACCCAAATTTCATCTTTTCGCGAAATTTCAGAGGGATCCTTGCCTTCTTCATAAATAAGTGGTCTTACCCCTGCCCAGCTTGATTCAATCTCCTCCGCCTTAATAGCAACGGTTGGAAACATATAATGAATTGCATTAATAATATAATCTCGGTCATCTGCCGTCATTTTCGGATGAATCGGATCGTTGCCATAATAGGTGTCTGTTGTCCCCACATACGTTTTCCCATCCCTTGGAATCGCAAATACCATGCGGCCATCAGGTGTATCAAAATACACCGCCTGTTTAAGGGGAAATCTCGACTGATCCATCACCAAATGTACCCCTTTGGTGAGCCGCAGTTTTTTTCCATATAACGACTGATCTATGTTTCGGAGCGAATCGACCCAAGGGCCAGTGGCATTAATGATGTGTTTTGCGTAAATATCATGAACGGTACCAGTTAATAGATCCTCAACTTTAGCACCAATCACCTTACCATCATGATAAAGAAGCTCAATCATTTTTGAATAGTTTACAGCTTTGACACCATGAGCGACCGCTTCTTTTATGACTTCGATGGTTAACCGGGCATCATCGGTCCGATATTCCACATAATATCCGCCGCCTTTTAATCCCTCTCTTTTAATCAGCGGCTCTTTCTGAATGGTATCATCCGGAGAAAGAATTTTTCTTCGTTCACTTTTTTTTACGCCTGCTAAAAAGTCATAGACTCGTAGTCCTATTGATGTACCGAATTTCCCAAACGTCCCACCTTTATGCATTGGCAGGAGCATCCATTCTGGTGTAGTTACATGCGGGCCATTTTCATAAACAATCGCCCGTTCCTTCCCTACTTCCGCGACCATCTTCACTTCAAATTGTTTTAAATACCTGAGACCACCGTGAACAAGCTTTGTTGATCGGCTTGATGTCCCAGCAGCAAAATCTTGCATTTCGACTAATGCCGTTTTCATTCCCCTTGTTACGGCATCTAATGCGATTCCAGCGCCTGTAATTCCCCCACCGATGACAAGTACATCAAATTCTTCTGCGGCCATTTCCTTTAGGATTGTGTTTCTATTTGAACTCGAGAATTTTAACATTTCCACTATGGTTACCTCCAATGGGGATAAAAAGAGAGTACAATTATTTAAAAGCCCTTGCTGCGTTTACAGCCTTTTTCCAACCTGAATATAAATTGTCTCTATCCTCTTCAGCCATATTTGGTGTAAATGCTTGATCCATATTCCATTGAGTCGCGATTTCTTCTTGGCTTTCCCAATAACCTACCGCTAATCCTGCTAAATAAGCAGCTCCTAATGCTGTCGTTTCTTTTATTTCTGAACGTTCCACTGGAACAGCTAACATATCGCTTTGGAATTGCATTAAGAAGTTATTAGCAACAGCGCCGCCGTCTACACGCAAGGCTTTAAGCGAAATACCTGAATCCGCTTCCATAGACGTTAAGACATCCTTTGTTTGATATGCTAGCGATTCTAACGTTGCGCGAACAAAGTGTTCTTTCGTTGTACCACGAGTTATGCCAAAGACCGAACCACGGACATCACTATCCCAATAAGGTGTTCCTAAACCCACGAATGCTGGAACGACATAAATACCGTCAGTAGATGTTACACTAGTAGCAAATTTCTCGCTCTCTTCAGCGCTTCTAAACATACGGAGCCCATCACGAAGCCATTGGATAGCAGACCCCGCAACAAAGATACTTCCTTCTAATGCATATTCCACTTTTCCGTTAATACCCCATGCAATTGTTGTTAACAAACCGTGCTCTGATTTTACTGCTTGTTCACCGGTATTCATCAACATAAAGCAGCCAGTTCCATAAGTATTTTTCGCCATCCCTTTTTCATAACACGCCTGACCGAATAATGCTGCTTGCTGGTCACCTGCAACTCCGGCAATTGGCACATTATAGCCAAAGAAATGGGAATCAACTGTTTCTGCGTATACTTGTGATGATGGGCGTACTTCTGGAAGCATCGAAGCAGGAACTGAAAGAATTTCTAATAACTCTTCATCCCATTTAAGGTCATGAATATTGTACATCAATGTTCTCGATGCATTGGAGTAATCTGTTACATGGGCTTTTCCACCAGATAGTTTCCAAATAAGCCATGTATCAATTGTTCCAAAAAGCAGTTCTCCACGGTCTGCTTTTTCTCTCGCGTCTTCTACATTATCTAAAATCCATTTCACTTTTGTTCCAGAGAAATAAGCATCAATTAAAAGGCCTGTTTTATCCCTAAATAATTGATCATGTCCTTTTGCTTTTAATTCTTCACAAATCGCTGCTGTTTGGCGGGATTGCCAAACAATCGCATGATATATCGGTTGGCCTGTTTCCTTATCCCAGACAACGGCTGTTTCCCGTTGGTTTGTAATACCGATTCCGGCCACTTGTTCTGGTATTACGTTAGCCCCTGCCAAACAGGAAGCCATTACCGCTAGGATCGAACCCCAAATTTCATTTGCATTATGTTCTACCCAACCTGGTTGAGGGAAGAATTGTTGAAATTCCTGCTGAGCGACTTGGACAATCTTTCCTTCTTTATTAAAAAGAATGGCACGTGAACTTGTTGTACCTTGATCTAAGGATAAAATGTATTTTTCCATATATGAACTCTCCCTTTAATTAAAATTATGCACTGATTTTTCTACCCGGACCATTTTCCTGAGGTTTCTTTCTAATTACGGAAATTATTGCAAGAACAACTACTATTGCCCCTATTATAAACCAAAGACTCGTTTCTGTTTCACCTAGGAAGGCAGCTTACTAAAACAAGGCTCAAACCGATACTCACAATCAGGACGCCTACATCAGGTGGATATAGTCTATCTGTAAATTTATTTGTACCAATCGCTATTATTCCTACAACAAGAATAATTTTTGCACACAAAAAAGCCATAAAAACGCATGGGAATAGTAATAATCATTCCCAAGGGTTTTTATGGCTTTCTCCAAGTCTCTAAGCCTGATATTATATTTTCTATTTAAGCATACCAAAAATAATCCTTTGCACAGGTAAATAGCATGTAAAAATTGTGTATTTTATTGAGGTATCTGAGGTAAAAGCTCGTATTTTTTATTTGATTACTTTTCTATTGCTTCGATGTGGTAAATACTCGAGGTGAAATCTCTTTTTATCATTGGCAGCATTAATCCAATTTTCATTAGCTCATCGCCCACATATTCCTGTTCTCCTCTATTTACTCTATATATCTCATCCGACTTTAGCCCACGCAACTTCAGCCGGAAAAACGGTGGATTTGGTGTTGCCAACGTTTTAAAGTAAAAAACAGCAGCCCTTTCCTGATTCGGTGAAACATACATCCACGCCGAATCCATTCCATCAAACGGACTTAACAGCCTGAATAAGTCACCAAAACAGACGATATCCTTGATTTGATGATATCGTTTGATTTGCTCCATTACCACCTCCTTATCATCACTACTCAGCTTGTCGATATTTAATTCAAACCCCAAATTTGCAGCCATCGCCACATGGCATCTCATTAAAAGCGGTGTGGTTCTACCGACCTGGTGATTCGGCACATCTGATACATGTGCTCCCATTGTAATGGCAGGATAAATGAGACTTGTTCCGTATTGAATTTTAAGCCGTTCAACAGCATCAGTATCATCACTCGTCCAGGTTTGCGGCATATAATAGAGCATTCCAGGATCAAAGCGACCGCCTCCTCCGGAACAGCTTTCAAATAAAATCTTAGGAAATCGTTCGGTCAGTTTTTCTAGAATTCGGTACAAGCCAAGCATATAACGGTGCGCGGTTTCTTTTTGCCTGCGAGGTGGAAGCGCAGCCGAACCCACCTCCGTCATATTTCGATTCATATCCCATTTCACATAGGAGATCTTAGCACTGCTAAAGACTTCGGTCAGCGTTTCGATTAAAAAATTACATACGTCTTCCCGGCTTAAATCAAGAATTAATTGATTTCTGGACTGTGTTCGGTTCCGTCCCGGCACATGCATACACCAATCGGGATGCTTCCGATACAAATTACTGTCAGGAGAAACCATTTCCGGCTCGACCCATAACCCAAATTGCATCCCCTTTTTTTGGATATAATCAGCCAATCCGTTTAAACCATTCGGAAGTTTTTTCTTAAAAACAAACCAATCACCCAACGAACTTTTATCATTGTCACGATGCCCAAACCAGCCATCATCCAGTACAAACAGTTCGATACCCAACTCCTTTGCTGCATCCGCAAGATCGATAAGTTTTTTTTCATTAAAATGAAAATAGGTAGCTTCCCAATTATTAATGAGAATTGGGCGTGTTTTGTCGCGGTATACCCCACGACAAACCCTTTCCCTCAGAAATTTATGATAAGTCCTGGACATTCCTCCAAGCCCGTCCGAGGAATAAACCATTAAAGCCTCAGGAGTTTGAAACGTTTCCCCCGGCTTCAGCACCCATGTAAAATCAAAGGGGTTTATGCCGATGCTAAGTCTGGAAGTTTGATAAGGGTCCACTTCGATGGAAGCTTGAAAATTCCCACTGTAGACCAAACTGATGCCAAATACATCCCCATATTCTTCGTTGGTGTCTTTTGAAAGCAGCGCAACAAAAGGATGATGTTGATGGCTGCTTGAACCCCGAGCTGATGAAATCGTTTGAATCCCGTGGTTGAGTGGCTGCCTTTCGATGTGACGCTCACGCCCCCATGTTCCATAAAGGTGCAGCCAATCCCAATCTGATTGATGAATGTCGACTGACATACTCATACACTTATGTATTTCCACATCATGGCTGCCAAGATGCTCAAAGGAGACCGATCTCGTTATCACATCAAAATCACGATAAATTGTATAATGTAGATTCATCCCGATCCCAAGCATGGAATCTACCAATGTTAGCACTAATGTTTCAGCATCAGAATTTTCCTCGACATAAGCAGACGGCAATCCCTCTAGCGTATGTTTTCCTTGAAAAATTTCATGAGAATCAAAGACAAAGTCCGTTACCGTATTTCCGTCAGCAGAACGGATTTGATAAGCCGGCGAACGAAAGTCCCCGTTCCCAAAAGCGGGATATTCCTGTGGTAGCATATCAAGTGAAAATTGCGGAAGAGAAGGTTCGGTAGTCGGCGAAAAAGCCCTGCCCTTAAACGCCAGAATGGAAGAAGGATGCAGCGTCTTAACCATCTTTCCCCAATACAAATGAGCGGGATATTTACCATGGACAATTTGAATCAAATAACTAATCTTGCCATTGTACAAATGAAAAATCCTATCCTTTTCATCCCAATCAATTGGCACGAGCGCTCATTCCTCCATTGTTAGATAACCTAAATTACTTACTTATCTTCCTATAAATATGATTTTCCCTATGTATATCAGAACAATAAATTTAAAAAGGGTGTCAGGCACCCAAAACAACACAAAAATGGCTTTTATAGTGTAATGGTGAAGGTGGTTCCCTTCCCTTCTTCGCTGTCAACACAGATGGTTCCTTCGTGCATTTCGATGATTTTTTTTACAATGGATAGTCCTAAACCGCTGCCGCCTTTTGACCGGTCCCTTGCCTTATCTGCTTTGTAGAATCGTTCAAATACATGGACCTGGTCTTTTTTCGAGATACCAATCCCCGTATCGGAAATTTTCACGATCGTTTTTTCATCGACCTGCTGGAGATGGACACGAATCCTTCCGCGCTTTTCAGTAAATTTAATACTATTGTGAATCAGATTGGTCCATACCTGGCTCATCAAATCTTCATCCGCAATGATAATGACCTTCTCTAGGGACACATCCAGTTCCAGTTCCTTTTCTATCCAATGCGGTTCACAGGCCAAAATAATCGTCCGTAATTGTTGGTCTAACCGATAGCTATGTCGCTCAAAGGGATGATGCTTGGATTCTAGGGAGGTTAGTTTTAGAAGATTATCACTTAATTTCGATAATCTTTTGCTTTCTGTTTCAATAATACTGAGATAATGACTTCTTTCATCGCTCGAAAGCTGGCCATATTGAAGTGCTCTTGCAAAACCCATGATCGACGTCAGCGGAGACTGAATTTCATGTGAGACATTAGAAATAAACTCCTGCCGCATCTCTTCCAACTGCTTTAATTGCTTAGCCATATGATTAATATGGTCAATCAGACTTGTGAATTGATTTCTTTTACCAGCCTTTAAATCGAGGTATACATTAAAATCACCTTTAGAAATCCTACTTAACGCATCCAGTACTTCATGAAAGAGATTGCGTCGCCTTGAACGAGTGAATAAAGATATAAGAAAACCAACTAAGCTCATCGTCAATAAACCAGTAATTACCGATGCCATATGACGTAGGTAATAGGATGTATGAAAATCGAAAAATCGATAAGTTCCGGAGACAATGAAATAGCCTGCTGAAAAACCAAAAGAGACAAATACAAAGAAAAAGACAATCCCAAATACATGTTGGAAAAAGTGCTTGATTTTCATGATTTTACCTCAAAGCGGTAGCCTAATCCCCATATCGTCTGAATCCGGAACGGGAATTCTCCTTCTGGAAAACGCTCCCTTAACCTTTTAATATGAACATCGACCGTTCGTTCGTCTCCTTCATAGTCATAGCCCCAAATGTCTTCAATGAGCACCTCTCGTGAAAACGTTTTTCCAGGATAGCTGGCCAGTTTAAACAACAGCTCGAATTCTTTCAACGGAATCGTATATTCCTTATTTTTAAAAGAAATTTCATGTGTTTTTCGATTCAACTTAAATTCATTAATCGTAATCGTTTGTGAAACCGTTATATTATACCGTTTTAATAATGCTTTAACTCGAGCGGTTAACTCCATTGGGTCAAAGGGCTTTACTAGATAATCGTCCGCTCCCAACTCGAATCCTTTCAGCTTTTGTGAGGTTTCCCCTTTGGCGGTCAGCATTAAGATGGGAATATCACTAAACTCCCGCAGCTCTTTGCATAATTCCCAGCCATCCATATTTGGCATCATAATATCAATGATCGCTAAATTCATCTTTACTTTTTCCATCAGTTGTAATGCCATTACGCCATCTGATGCCTCATAAAGTTCGAATCCTTCTTTTTTTAAAAAAAGTTGGATTAGTTCGCGAATATTGGCATCATCATCGACCATTAGAACTTTTGTCATTCATCCTCATTCCTTTCCTTCTATTAAGCAGGTTCGTTGATCCGTAATTGCTGCTCGGCAAATTCACGATACAAGGAGTGAGTTCTTAAAAGTTGTTCATGTGTACCGCTTCCGGTAATTTTCCCTTTATCCAAAAAGATAATTTGATCAGAATCGATCACCGTTGACAGACGATGCGCAATTACGAGGGTGGTTCTTCCCTTCATTAAATTTTGCAATGCCTGTTGAACAACACGTTCTGATTTGCTATCAAGACTGGAAGTTGCTTCATCTAACATTAATATTTTGGGATCCCTTAAAAAGGCACGAGCAATCGCAATCCGCTGACGCTGCCCACCCGATAACTTTATTCCTCTTTCACCAACTTCTGTATCATACCCGTTTGGCAGCTCCGCAATAAATTGGTCCGCATAGGCCATTTTTGCCACCCTTTCGATATCTGCTTGCTCAATTTTTTTATCCATTCCGTAACAAATATTATCACGAATCGTTCCCACAACAATCGGGCTTTCCTGTGATACATAGCCAATTTGACTTCTCCAGGAATACAGGGAGAAGTGGTTAATCGGTTCTTGCCCCAGACGAATAGTGCCTTGTTGCGGTTGATAGTAACGCTCCAATAAAGAAAATAGGGTCGTTTTTCCGCTCCCGCTTGGACCGACAATCGCAGTCACCTTGCCTGCTTCTGCGGAAAAGCTAATATTCTTAAGTACGTCTTCCCCATTTTTATAAGAATAGTTCAGATCCTCTACAGTGATCGATTGATTCACATTATGAACATCCTGATTCGAATGGTCTTCTTCCTCGTTCATATCCATGATGGCGATAATTCGTTCTGTGGCACCGGTTGCTTTTTGAAATTGGGTAAAGAAGGCGGCTAATTGCCCCATTGGCATGACGATTTGAAACAAATACATAATAAAAGCAACTAAATCACCCGCCATTAATGCACCCGATGATACCCTCATTCCACCGTAACCTAGAATGACGACTAGTAATACCATGATCACTAAACCAATCAGGGGGGTGATTAATGCTTGAATCTTCGCCTCTTTCAAGCCATATTGAAACAATTGGGTGATCCCGTTTTTACCATTCTTATACTCGATAGCCTCGGCGTTGGAAGCTTTAACTAATCGTATTTCTGATAAAACTTGCTGGAGAACTGAGGTAAAACGTGCTGTTTCGGTTTGCATCCCTTTTGACACCTGATGCATCTTTCTTCCAAGTGTCATTAATATTACTGCAGCAAGCGGCAGTGCTATAAACATGAGCAAAGCCATTTTCCAATCCAATAGCAGCAAAACAACAATCGAACCAATGATGGAAATCGTTCCTGATAGGAAATTGGCAAGATGATCGGTAATTAATCCTTTGACCACGGCTGTATCATTGGTCATTCTACTGACGGTTTCGCCGGTTTGATTTTCATCATAAAACGGTACCGGTAAGACGAGCAGCTTTTTCCATAAACGGTCTCGAATCCCGGCCACAACTGATTGGCCGAGATGATTTAATAAATAGATGGATATCCCGCTAGCCACTGCTTGTAGTAAAAGCGCAGTAACAAGAAGAATAATCCTACCCGTACTTAAAGAACTAATCGAAAAATCATTAATAAGATTTTTAGTAAACAGCGGGACCAATAGTCCCACTAATGTGGTACCTACACTTAATAAAAGGGCGATACCAAGGAGCAATTTAGACGGATTGGTATGTTGAACCAATCGAATAAATTGGCGCCAACCCCTTTGACTCTTTACTTCAGACATTTATATTTACATCCCTTCTATAGGTCACGTTAATTTCAAGTCTACATTTCGATTACAAACTCGATTATACAAAGAATATATGAATTGAATATGAACTATCGAAAAACGGAAACGCATAAAAAGGTGTCAGGCACCGCTCGTGGACAAATGTCCACGGGTGGTGCCTGACACCCAAATAATCATACTCAACTTGCAGATGGTAATTTTATTTCGACCATAGTACCTTTTATGCCATTACTATTAAAAGTAAGACTTCCTTGGTGTTGTTTGATAATTTTATGACTAATCATAAGTCCGAGGCCTGTTCCCTTTTCTTTCAATGTATAAAACGGCTCGCCTAATCGAGGCAGGAGTTCTTCTGGAATCCCGCAGCCTTGGTCCTGAACAGTTATTATACACTCATCTTCTGGCCCTTTTCGAAGTTGGATTTGAATTTCTCCCCCTTCTTTCATAGCCTCCATGGCATTCTTTAGGATATTAAGGAAGACTTGCTTTAATTGATTTTTCTCACATGTAATAAAGTAAGCGCATTCTTCAAACTTGAGTTTAAATTGGATATTACTCATCATCGCCTCAGGGGCTAAAAGCACAAGTGTCTCTTCAATCAATTCTAAGACATTCGTCCGGTTTAACTCCACTGCTTGTGGTTTTCCCAGCGTAAGCAGTTGGCTTGTAATGGTTTCAATGCGATCCAGTTCACTTAGAAGCAATTCATCAATCGAACTATCGTCTCTTTTATAAAGCTGCATGAAGCCTTTTATGGTTGTTAGAGGATTTCGTATTTCATGAGCCACACCTGCTGCTAATTCCCCGACAATCGATAACTTCTCAGAGCGCAAAAGAATGTCTTCCGCCTTTTTCCGTTCAGAGACATCCCTGCTAATAATAACAATATTCTTAATAGAATCGTGTTCTCCTTTAACAGGCATACAGCGTGACTCAAATTCAATCCAATGCTCTTCTTTGTGTTTTAAGCGGAATTCCATCGATTGTGATTCTTTATTTTCATACATCATTTGGATTTTACTTCTGAACATATTCACATCGTCCGGATGTACTAGCGAGTCTAATTCGAAACTTTCAAGCTCACAGCTTTTGTACCCTAAAACAATCTCGTGTGAAGGGGAGAAGTAACTGATCGCCTGCTTTTTATCGATAACCAGGATGAGGTCTGAAGTATTCTCAGCAATGAGGCGGTATTTTGATTCACTTGCCTCTACCATCTTATACATATCTGTTAAACGATTATTCAATCTATGGAGATTGACATAAGACTCAATAAGTAATCCTCCTATGAATACTCCTATCATTACAAACACTATATATTGAAAATGAAAGATAGGTTCATTCATAAATATTTTGAACGTGAGAACAGTGATCCCATAAATCACCATATAGGCAGCAAATAAAATAAAACTTCTTTTTAAAGCTGTGAGACGTTTAATATAGAAGTGGATTACTGAAAAACCAATCATCAAACTTACCCACCCGATAATGGCCGGGTACCAATGACCACTTGTCATCAGTCTTGCGAGTAATGAAATTAGCCCAGTAATGAATCCGGCGAGTGGTCCAAGATAGGCAAAAACAAGAATAACAGGTGCATACCTAATATCGTATGAATACCCCTGTTGTTGAAATGACAGCATAACGAGGAGCAAGGAAACCACTCCCGCATACACGGATCCCCAAAGGCGAACTTGCTTAAATGGTTTATGCTTGATGAACGAGAAGATGACTAAAGGTGTACTTACCAGCAGTGAAAAAATTGCGAGATTAACAATATAGTCTAACAGGATCAAGTTACTTCCACCCATTCTAAACGGTTTCCTTAATATTCTCTCTTATCATAAACTAGTGTTATGCCTATTACCATAGTAATAATTTTCATTTTAAAATAGAATTTCAAATAGTTTTATATAGATAATATTTACTATTTAATTGAATACAATTTACATTTCTCATAGAAGCTAGTTTTCCCAATTTCCAGTAGTTTAGCGGCCTCCTGCTTATTGCCATTTGTCACCACTAATGCATTTAAAATGGCTTTCTTCTCGGCATGAGCAAGTGTTTCTTTTAATGATAAAATCGGTAATAGCGGTTTTGGTGTCTTCTCAAGATTCTGGGTATTAGCTCCCTTAACAAAGTTAGTCTCCGGTTCCATGTCACGTAAGTATAATGGCAGGTGGACCATTTCGATCGTTTTCCCATCCAGAATATTGATGGATCGTTCCAAGACATTCTCAAGTTCCCGGATGTTTCCCGGCCATGAATGCTCCATTAGTCTCTCTTCTACCACAGTAGATAGCTCAATTCCTTTGCGGTAAAATTTCCCCTCTAACTTTTTCAATAAGCTTTGAGAGATTAGCGGAATATCCTCTTTTCGTTCTCTAAGAGGGGGAATTTCTATTTTGATGACATTTAATCGATAATACAAATCCTGACGAAACTTTCCTTCTTCCACCAGCTTCTCTAAATCCCGGTGTGTTGCTGCAATGATTCGCACATCTACTGCAATAGACTTTTGAGCTCCGACTCGCTGAATCTCTTTTTCCTGCAACACCCTCAAAAGCTTACTTTGCATCGAAAGTGGCATGTCGCCTATTTCATCTAGAAAAATTGAACCATTGTTGGCAATTTCGAACTGCCCCTTCTTTCCGCCTTTCTTTGCTCCTGTAAACGCACCGTCATCATAACCAAACAGTTCCGATTCTAGTAAATGTTCAGGTATTGAAGCACAATTTATCGCAACAAAGGGTAAGGAGGCACGCATGCTGCTATTATGAATGGCATGAGCGAATAATTCCTTACCCGTGCCAGAATCCCCGATCAGTAAAACGGATGAGTTGCTTCCTGATATTCTTTCTGCTAGTTTTTTGGTTGCTAGAAAAGTAGAGCTTTTTCCAATTAAATCATTGAATTGGTACTTACTTTTCAGTTCTTTTTCCAGTTTGGTTTTATAGTACTTTAATTCTTCTACTAGACCCTGTATTTTTGTTCTATACATTCGCCATTCCTCAGGGGAACGAAACATGACTGTTCCCACCGCTCCGACGATTTTACCATCCTCAATTATCGGGAAACGGTTTGCTATCATTTCACTTCCATTAATCGGATGAAGAGCAGCAAGCTCTTTTTGTCCTGTTTTGGCAACGATGTGCATGCGGGTATTTTCGATGACATCCTGTACAGGTCGGTTGATCGCATCTTTAATCGTCGTTCCTAAAAACTGGCAATACGCCTCATTTATATAAAGAATAATACCATTATCATCGACGACTATGATTCGTTCCGCTAATAGATGAATCATTTGTTCATGCCAATTTTGGGGGATCTTCTCAAATCCTTGGTACATTCTTTTCCCACCTTTGCACATTAGATATTCAAATTATACCAAATTTAGACGTTTGTTTGAGCGACTGGAAGCATTTTCATACAATAATAAAATCCTATTCGATCAATCGAATAGGATTCTCTTTGGAATTATTGTGCAGTGTAGCCGCCATCTAGAATAACTGCTTGACCTGTAACGCCTCTTCCTTTATCACTTGCTAAAAAAACCGCATAATCCGCAATTTCTGTTACGGATAATAGCCTTCTTTGTGGAACCAGCGGGAAGAGTACTTCTTCAATTACACTGTCTAAGCTGACATTCCTTGTTTTAGCCAAATCTCCCAATTGGTTTCTTACGAGCGGGGTATCAACGTAGCCAGGACATAAAGCATTAACGGTGATTCCGTCGGCGGCGCCTTCCAATGCCGCAACCTTTGTCAAACCAATGACGCCGTGTTTGGCACTATTGTAGGCAGCCTTGCCAGCAAATCCGATTACCCCATTAATGGAAGCCATATTGATTACTCTTCCAAAGCCGTGTTTCTTCATGATTGGGAATACATGTTTAATCCCAATAAATGGGGCGGTTAACATGATTTTTACCAGCAATTCAAATTTCTCAGTGGGAAATTCCTCAATTGGTGATACAAACTGCATACCTGCATTATTGACTAAAATATCAATACTGCCAAACGCTTTATAAGCTGACTGAAGACTATTTTTAAATGCTTCCTCGTCGGTCACATCACATGGCGCCGATAACGCTTCAAATCCTTGCTCCCTTAATTCAGCAGCCACTTCTTCGCTTTTACTAGCATTTAGATCTGAGATCACCACTTTTGCGCCTTCCATCGCAAAGGTCTTCGCAATTTCTAATCCAATCCCACTTGCAGACCCTGTAATAAATGCTGTTTTTCCTTCTAATGACTTGCTCATACGAGCATCCTCCTTAATAATTAGAAACCTATTTTTCTATATTTATAGCAACGATTTTAGATAATCCCAAATAAGGTGTAGATACCAATGATGACGAAAACGGCTAATGTTTTAATGACTGTAATAGCAAAAATGTCACGGTATGATTGTTTGTGCGTTAAACCTGTAACTGCAAGCAAGGTAATGACGGCTCCGTTATGTGGAAGTGTATCCATACCACCTGATGCCATCGCGACGACACGGTGCATTACTTCTGGTGGAATATTCGCTGCTGCAATCGCCTGATTGTATTTATCAGCCATCGCTCCTAGCGCAATCCCCATACCACCTGAGGCGGACCCAGTAATACCTGCAAGGGAACTAGTTGTAACCGCACCATTTACAAGTGGATTCGTAAAGGTACTAGAAATTCCATCGCTGATTTTTGCAAAGCCCGGAAGTGAGGAAATAACTCCGCCAAAACCGTATTCGGCACCTGTATTCATCGTTGCAAGCAAGGCTCCGGCAATACTTAGGTTTAATCCTTCTTTAAAGTTTACCGTTACTCGCTTCCAATCAAAGGCAAGTGATGTGATAATTCCAACGACTAGCGCCATTTCAATTGCCCAAATCGCTGCAACAACCGGTACATCTACTGTATATGCTTTTAAGCCAATCGCAGAAAAATCAAATCCATTCGGATACCATTTTGGTATATAAGTAATGAAGAGTTTATTCGTAACCGCTACCAATACAAGCGGCACAAACGCCATAATTTGTTTTAAAACAGATTGATTAGTTGTTAAATCTGGAACAGCTGCGTCATTTTGATTTGATTCGGCCAGGTCCAAAGCGGCGGCAGTTTCGGCTTCAAAACCATAATAACCTTCACCTGCTTTTGCTGCCTTCTTCCTTCTCATCTCTAAATAAAGCAAGCCTAGCGTTAAGACGAAAATAGCCCCGATAATTCCAAGAGTTGGAGCCGCATAAATATCTGTTTTAAAGAACGGAATTGGAATAACGTTTTGAATTTGCGGTGTTCCCGGTAAAGCATCCATTGTGAACGTGAATGCACCAAGGGCAATCGTTCCTGGAATAAGGCGTTTTGGGATATTTGCTTCTCTAAACATTTGAGCTGCAAATGGGTAAATAGCAAATACAGCTACGAATAAGCTTACGCCGCTATAAGTTAAAATGGCGCCCAATAGGATGATGGTTAGCATCGCACGTTTCGCACCGAGCAGACGGACGATCGTTTTCGCAATCGATTCTGCAATCCCTGACATTTCAACCACTTTTCCAAAAATAGCTCCTAATAAGAAAACTGGGAAGTATGATTTAATAAATCCGACCATTTTTTCCATGAACACGCCGGAAAAGAACGGTAATACATGGCTCGGGTCTGTTAGTAAAACAGCTAAAAGAGCACAGAGTGGAGCAAATAAGATAACAGAAAAACCACGGTAGGCAACAAACATTAACAGGCCAAGCGACAAAAGAATAATTAATAATTGCATTTAAATCCCCCTTTTTAATTTTTGTATGAGCTTCAGCATCCCTTAGTAAGCGTTTACAGGCTGAAGTTCACTTAATAAAATGCAAGTTCCGTGCCAAAATTGGTTATTAATTTCTCAAATGTAAATTTCTTTATTATCATACAAGTATTATACTAAATTAAAAGTTTATAACTATACCTTGCCAAAAACCACCTTTTATTCTTTCGTTTATGATTCCGTAAATTCGGAAAATTCAGTGCGGTCGGATTCCGCGAATCCGGAATTTTCCGTTTTTTCGGAATCAGTTTATTTAAAACACTGGCTTTAACAGCATTTGATAAATGCCTAATCCCTCGGAATCTATGAAACTCGATTTACTTTTCATTTTCTATCATCAGAACTAGGGCAGCCGCCCCATCGAAGAAACTTCAATAGGCAAACCCGCTTTGATGAAAGCTTGACGGGCAGGACCTTGACCAAGACTAGCTTGAAGCACGTTTCCCATGATGACTTCATCCACTTGTTCACCGGTTACACCTGCACGATTTAAGGCCTCTTTGATCACAGTCGCACCTAATTCTGGGGCGGGGGTGTTTCTTAATGCCCCCATAAAACTACCAATCGCTGTACGAACAGCACTTACACAACATCACGCATAAACCTTTCCATCCTGTACTAATAAGTTGTAGGTTGCTTTATTTGCAAAAAATTGAATACTTTTCCGCATTAATTAACCGTTTTTTGCTTTTAAGATAGCTGGATTGATCGTAAACGCAGCTTCTGTTTTTTCCTTAACGGTATCAAGTTTGACACCATCTTGAAGTTCTTCAAGCACCAATCCCTCAGCTGTTACACGAAAGACCGCTAGTTCGGTCACAATCAGGTCCACTACGCCCTTTCCAGTCAAAGGCAATCGACATTGTTTTAATATTTTGGATGATCCGTTTTTGGCCATATGTTCCATTGCTACAATAACTTTCTTGGCTCCAGTAACTAAATCCATTGCTCCACCCATACCAGGCACCATTTTTCCAGGAACCATCCAGTTAGCAAGGTTGCCTTTCGCATCAACCTCTAATCCTCCAAGGACCGTTACGTCCACATGTCCTCCACGGATCAATTCGAATGAGAAAAGGCTGTCGAAGAACGCACCTCCTGGATTAATACCCGAAGGCTGCCCACCCGCATTAACCAAATCCGGATCAATATCTCCGTCTACAGGCCCGAGTCCAATATATCCATTTTCAGATTGGAGAATGACGTTAACATTTTCAGGCAGGTAGTTTGGGACCATAGTCGGCAGTCCAATCCCCAGGTTAACTACATCTCCATCTTGCAATTCCCTCGCAACACGAGCAGCGATCACTTGTTTTGGATTCACGAGCGTATTAATCATTATCGACTACCTCCCTGAACGAAAATTTTATCAACCAAGATTCCGGGTGTCATTACTTCATCCGGGTCAATTTCTCCAACTTCAACGATTTGTTCTACTTGAACAATCACGAGATCTGCCGCCAAGGCCATCAATGGGTTAAAATTCCGGGCCGAACGATGATAAACCAAATTGCCCGCTTTATCTGCTTTATATGCTTTTAGCAGGGCAACTTCATCGCGAAGCGGTTTTTCGAGTAAATATTCACGGCCATCGACGGTGATCTTTTCTTTGCCTTCTTCGACTACAGTTCCAACACCGGTAGGAGTCAACACTCCGCCAAGGCCAGAGCCTCCCGCGCGAACGCGTTCAGCAAGTGTTCCCTGGGGAACTAGTTCCACTTCCAGTTCACCTGCAATCATTTGTTTGCCGGTTTCAGGGTTTGTGCCAATATGTGATGCAATTACTTTCTTTACTCGTTTGTTTACAATTAATGGTCCTACACCCGTTCCTATGAAAGCGGTATCATTTGCGATTAGCGTTAAATCCTTCACATCTGCTTCAAGCATGGCAGTTACCAGTTCTTGTGGTGTACCTACCCCCATAAACCCACCTGCCATAATGGTCATTCCATCTGTCAGAATGGAGGAAATTTCCTCTATTGAAATAATTTTATTCACTTTAACGCACCTCCTGAAAGAATTAAATGAAATTAGTGTTAGTTACACTCATTTAATATGCAAGAAGTGTGCCAAAAATAGAGTCCCTTAAGGCGATGTCCGAAGTTTTATGAAAATCAAAATTACGAGGAGCAAAATAAAAAGCGAAGTGCATCCAAGTGCCCCTCACTTTTTGTCCAAACAGTACTATTCTTCCTATAAATTAACGGTAAGTGCGCGCGTCAGGTGGACAAATCGACGAAGTGTCCACGGACGGTGCCTGACACCCTATTTTAATACCCTATTCCTTCCCAACTTTAATATAGCCAATCTCTTCCACTAGTTCTTGGCCTTGTGGCCCCTGCATCCATTCCAGGAATGGTTGGATTGTTCGCATTTTTTTGTTGTCCTTCACTGTTATTGCGTAAAGGGAGGCGGTGAATGGGTATTTACCGCTCGCGATGTTTTCAGGAGTTGGTTCAATCCCATTAATAGCAAGTAGTTTAATGTCAGTGTTCGCCTTCATTCCGGTTGCAAAGAAGCGAAATGAAAAACCAATCGAGTTGTCGTAGTTTCGGTAATCAGCAACCTGTTCAATAATCCCGCCCATCCCTTCAGGTACATCTTCTTTCAGGGGCTTCATAATTGGCGTATCGCCCATTATTTTCTCCAACAGGGTTTGGCTTCCTGAATTTTCGGGGCGTTGAAAGGCAATAATTTTTTCGTTCTTGCCGCCGAATCTTGACCAGTTTTTTGTTTTTCCCGAGTAGATGTCTTTAATCTCTGAAACAGCTAAGCTATCAATCTTATTGTCGGGATTAACAAAGAAGACAAACGCTTCCTTACCAATCGGGGTCATAACCAGTTCTTTTCCTGCCTCTTTCGCCATTTGCTGCTGTTGTTTCGATGGCTCTGCTCCAAAGTATATATCGACATCTCCTGTTAAAAGCCGTTCATAAGCATAAATCGTATTGGTGAAGGTGACGACCTCCCCGTATTCTTGATAAACCTTTTCGATATTTTCATAGGCTGCATTGGCAAAGGCAGAATAAACCGGGAACGCCGCTTCCGCTCCATCTAAAATAGGCATTTCACTCGGGTTTTTGATTGTAAAGGTTGAGGCAGTTTTCAGCTTTGGCAGGATATTATCTGGGTTGTTAACATCATAAGTATAGAGATCCGTACTAGAATATCCCCCTCCATATTTAAAACCATACGATGGCAGGACCGTTTGACTACGGTGCCATTGAACAGCCGCACCCGTACCCATTGCAAGCACAAACACCAACACAACAGACAGAAGTTGCTTTTTATTAAAGGCTGGGCGTGACCTCCTTTTCAACACGACAAACAATACTCCTAAAACAAAGGAAAATTCATAGGCTAACGGTGCCCACAGAAATAATCTTCCTTCCCCCAAAAGGATGGCCATAAAATAGATTGGTGCGAAGGCCAGATGAAAAATACTATAGTACAACCAAGCATCACCTCCGTAAAACCCGCTGCTTATCAGCATAAATACAGCCCACAATACTGCTGTATAGGCAAGAGGAACAAGAACAAGGACAAGGATCAGATAGTCTTTCAAGTTGGCCTGCTTAAGGAGTTTTTTACTAGCTAGAAACCCAGCAAGGCATCCGAAGATAATCAAGACAGGCAATGATGCTAAAAGGATATGATCAAACTCCATCAGTATTGCTAATTCTCCAAATGAAACTACAAGCGGCACAATCCCAAAATACAACAATATGAACTTTACTTTTTTCCCCATATCAACGCTCCTTTTTACCAACAAAGTAGTTACATCGTTAATAAATAATAGTGTAATTTTACACTTTATTGGCAAATTTTACAATACAGAACTTTTTAAAAAAAAGATCACCAAAAAAAAAAAAAAAAAAGAGACCCTTCCGCATCACGAAAAGGTCCCTTTAAAACTAGCTTATTTAATTAAAAACTATTTTGCTATCATCGTTAAAACCGTATCTAATAAAACATTGATCCCTTTTTCGCAATCTTCCCAAGTGGTTAACTCTTCTTCACAATGGCTTTTGCCGTTAATACTAGGGACAAATAGCATAGCCGTTGGAACAAAGCTCGCAATGAATTGCGCATCATGGCCGGCACCACTTACCATTCTTCTATTAGAGTAGCCGAGCGACCGTGCCGATTCTTCTAAAAGTTGGCAGACTTCTGGTTCGAACCAAACCGTGTCCCGATCCCATAATTTTGTTGTTTTTACCTCACAGCCTTCATTTAACGACTTTAAATTCGGAAGTGCTTCGATGAAGTTTTTAACCGTGCGGACAATTTCCATGTCCTTGTGGCGTGCTTCAAGAGTAAAGACCACCTTGTTCGGAATGACCGTATGGATGCTTGGGTACACGTTTACTCTGCCAATCGTGAAGACTAAATCTTCATCTAAAACTCCTAACCGCCTGCGGATTTCATTGATTAAGTTATTAGTGGCAAACAAGGCATCTTTTCTCATATTCATTGGAGTTGTGCCGGCATGGTCAGATTCCCCTGTTACTTCAATCTCATAGCAAGCCATTCCCACTACACATTCGACGACACCGATTGTGAGTGCTTCCTTTTCAAGGATTGGGCCTTGCTCAATGTGGAGCTCTAAAAGGGCCGATGCCTCTTTCAATCGATTCTCCACATCGCCTTCGTACCCGCTCGACTTTAAAGCCTCCCCAAAAGTAACTCCCTCTGAATCTACCTTTTTTAACATAACTAACTTCTCAAATTTACCAGAGAGTACACCAGAAGCCATCATTGAAGGCTCAAACCGCGCACCTTCTTCATTCGTAAAGTTAACAATCGTTACTGGAATTTGTGGTTTAATTTGATTCTCGACCAACGTTCGAACCACTTCTAATCCAGCCACTACCCCTAAGACACCATCGAAACGGCCGCCTTTTTTCACCGAATCCAAATGGGATCCAATAAGAATTGGAGGCTTATCTTCTGTTCCAGCCAGTGTCGCATACATGCAGCCCATATCATCAACCTTGACTGTCAACCCTAATTCCTCGCAACAGGAACGGAAGTAATCTCTTACCCGAATATCTTCCTTTGATAAAGACAACCTTGTGACCCCATTGTTTTCTGTCCGGCCAAAGTTTGCAAATTGTTCCAATGTCGTCTTCAGTCTTTCTCCATTAATCAATAATTTTTGTCGTTGCATGATTAAACACTCCCCTTTTTTATCTGAGATTAAGTGCATAATTCAATGTTTAAAAAATCTCGTGGAGTATAAATACGTAAATTTGCAGACTTTCGACTATGAAGCAGTCCTAAGACCCAAGGTGAGCTTATTGCTAAATTTATGTAAATATTCAGTCAATAACCTAATTATACACCACTGCCTAGACCTGTCATTAGACAAAACATCAAATCTTACACACAAAATGTTTTATAGTTTGTATGTATTGGTAACATCACAAAATATAAAAAGGTGTCAGGCACCGTTCGTGGACATTTGTCCACGAACGGTG
>NZ_JBGBPR010000026.1:0-57232 GCF_041106275.1 Neobacillus sp. BF23-41 | reverse complement strand
GTTCAATACAGAGATCATCTTCTTGAAACTGCCTAGGTCTTTTTTAAAAATGTCCTTTACAACGGGTACACTTTACAACGTAACCCGATTTTCTTTTCCTTTACCTGTGCCATTTCTATTTGTTTTTCAGCTTCCATTCTTCCCACCGTACCCTCTCCTTTTTTAAAATAAATGTAGAAAAGCAGCAAAAAAATAGATAATCATTTTAATAGTCTTTCATATAATTAGTCGTTCTTGCTTTTTTCCACCAGCTGATCCCATATTGGGTCAAAGCGGCGAAGGTAATTTTCTGAACCTAACTGTTCTAAATCTTGGCGGCGTTTTTCATCGGCTTCCTGTTCCTTTTTACCAATTTCGAGATAGGTTAATGCATCCTCTTTTGGGACTACTAACAAGCCATCGTTGCTTCCGACAATAATATCGCCGGGGTTAATAACACAACCGGAAATGGATACTGGCACATTTACATCGCCATCAAGACTGTAAACTTTGGTGGTTAAAGGGGAAACAGCGTAAGAAAAAACCTTAAATTGGAGATCAATAATCATCCTGGTATCTGTAACCGGTCCGTTAATGATACAAGCAATCGCACCTTTTTCCATAGCAAGTTTAGTTGTGATTTCTCCCCAACAAGCAAAACGTTCTTCTTCGTTCATATCAATAACAACCACATCACCAGGTTTCACAAAATCTAATGCCTTATTGACTAATAAACCATCATTGGGAGGTATCCTTACGGTGACTGCAGGTCCTGCAAAGGTATTGTCAATTGGAAATAAGGGCTTAATTTTTCTTGTACTGATTAATTGAAAATTGAGACTGTGTCCATAATCACTTGGAGAAATCGCTTCCAATTCTTTAATAACTTGTGGATCTGGTCTTTGAATTTCAGAAATAATCTTCATTAGGTTATTTCTACCCCTCTCTTCTATTGTATACAAATACAAATACATTATATATGCGAGAAAGATCAATTGTAAATACTATTTAGAAAATTAAATTTCTTACAATCCATTCTTAAATACATGTTCAAAACCACTTGTTTATCCAGAAAGCGCAAAAAACATTCGGTATATGATTAAATCCACATTCAGAAAAAATGTCGATATCTGTCTTCTTTGAAGTGATTATGTAATTTAAATATGCTAGAAGAATTCTGAATTCTTTGTTAAATTAGAGCTATCTAGTAAAACAGGGGGAGATGAAGTGAAAATAGTATTAATAGTAACTGGTATTATTTTGGCTGTTTTAATAGGAGTAAAATACGAAGGTTTTAAACCAGTCGACAATGGAGCCGAATCTGGAAAAAAACAAGAGAAGGTAGAAGCGAAAGCTGTTCAAGATACGGTCAATAAGGAGAAAAAGAAAGTAGACAAGCAACAGACAGCCAAAATTGGCGGAGTTCAATATGATATTGGGATTGATGACAGCAGTTCACAAGATGCGGTGATCGAAGTGATGCACAAGATGACACATCAAAAAGTGAAAGCGAAAGAAAAATGGGGAGCCATTCCAATGATTCCCGATACAATTAATCAAGTTTATGACATTGTGGAGAACAGTGAGTTCGAACAAAAGGATGATTTGCTAGCCATTTTAGATAAATGGAAAAAAGGCACTTTTTCTGCAGTAGATGATGACCACAACTATTTCTGGACATACCAAGGCGGGACGATCGGTAAAGCTTATGGAATTATGAGCAAATCAGAAGAAGAAACGTTCATCCTGAATAACTTCGAAGAAGATATTGTACGTGAAGTAAGCTCCCAGCACTAATGGGAGCTGCAATATTCAGCTCAAACTTCATTCTGTTATTTCTATTTCTATTAAAACCTATCAATCTTCGACAAAATCAGGGGAGTGAGTGGCACGGAAATTTAGATTCTTACTATTAAGCTAGTGCTTCTACATTCGCCCATAAAATGGTTAAATTCGCTCATTAAAGCCCAAAATTCGCCCATTGAACTCGAAGATTCGCTCATAAAACTCAAAAATTCGCCCATTGAAGGGTCAAGTCGTTTAATTAATCATAAATGCGCAACATTTGAAGTGTAATTTTACACAAAATATCAATTTAATGAGCTCCTCCAAGAGTAATCCTCTCAAACTTCAGATCCTTATTACGTAATTATTGCTTCTTATTTCATATTTTTTGAGTCTTACTACATATTTTCCGACTCTTATTACAAATATATAGGCACTTACCACATATTTCCAGGATCTTATTACATATTTTTCGAAACTTACGACATTTGCTGGATAATAATTGGAAATCCTCTCAAACTTCAGATTAATACAACACAATTATGGGTTCTTACTTTGCAACTTCGGAGATTCATTGGCTGATAAAATGCTAGTTTCGCTGATAAAGGTGGGATTTCCGCTGATAAAAGTCGGTTTTCCGCTGATAAAATGGTCCAGTTCGCTGATATCCTTCAATAATTCGCTGATAAGCTGCTCATTGTGCTAATTTTCCCCCTCCAGGCTCCCTCCTCCTCCTAAAAGTTAGCTTTATTTGTGCAAATTTGGCTTTTATTTGCGGTTCTTCTACGAAATCTTGAAAACTCTATTAAAATGCCCTTGGAGACGCTATCCTCTCCAGGGCATTTTTCAATTTAATTAAAAATTCCCCCTCACTCCCCTGTCCTTTTACGGACTTTTTTCTATATAAAAGGTGAAAGGTGCCGGATTCATGATGGACATGAACCCAGCCTCTTTTTATAACAAGTGGAAGGAGGAGAGAAAAGTGGAGCAGTTGATTCCAATTATCAGCCAGGTGGGGTTCCCCATCGTTGTGACGCTCTATTTGCTTTACCGAATTGAAGCAAAGCTTGATTTGGTCGTCCAATCGATACAGACACTTCCTGAGCGGATGAGGGAGCGAACATAAAAGGAGAAACCACCTAGCCTCTATTATCAAGTAGATCCAAGGTGGTTTTTTATGTTAATTGAAAATATTATCGTCATTAAATGTTGCTTATTATTTTTGATTTAAAATATCTACAATAAGGAAATTTGTTATTGGAAATAATGAGGGAAAAGGCCGACTATAAAGTGTCAAGCTCGCTATCAAAAATAAAAGCTTTTAATGAACGTACTCCCGGGTTAAAACGTAAAAAGCTAAATTATGTATCTTATGACCATATAAACAACCTCACCCTTTACGGGCCTGAGGGTTGTTTATATGGTCATTTTTATATTATTATTTTACGTTTCTCGTAAGATAGGAAGAGTGCAACAACGGAAGGAGCCACCAGATTTAATGATTTCTGTGATATCTACTTCAATAACTTGAAAGCCTCGGTTACGAAGCTGCTTGTTTACCTTCTCGTTGACCGGCAGACTTAATACCCGTTTGTTCCCGATACTCAATACATTTGTACCTAATTGAAATTGTTCTTCTTCCGAAACTTCAATTAACTCATAGCGTGAAGCAAAAAGATCGATGTCTTTTTTCGTTAAGGCTTTTGGGTAAATAAGGGCCACATCAGGAGAAACGACATTAAATATACAATCCAGATGCAGGTATTTTGCTTTAAAATGGATGGGAATGACATTGAATTGATTCAAAAGACGCTGTAATTGATCAGCAGCTTTTTGGTCCGTTCGATTGCTGAGCCCCACGTAAATTCTTTCCCGATCAATCACAACATCTCCGCCCTCAATTAGTTCCTCGGCTAAATTATAATAAGAGATTTCTTCATCCTCCAGCCATTGTTTTAAAACGTTTTCCTCCCCTGCGCGAACATCTGTTGCCATATTAGCAACAAAGATTGTTTGCCCTAGAGTAAAACCAATATCCCGGGTAAAGACCTGTTCGGGATATTTTTTATGATAAGGCAATAAAATAACTTCGATGCCATTCTCCTTTAGCGTTTTGACAAATTTACTGTGCTGCTCAAGCGCGCGTTCAATATGGATACCTTCATTCTTAAAATGCTCTTGCGTTTCATTAATTACTTCGCGAATCGTCATATATTGAGGCTGACAAAGGATTACTCGTTTTAATACATCGTATTCACTCATGCAAAAAGTCTTGTTGTTTGTCTTTGGGATTTCTGCCATTTTGCTGCCCTCCTGCGTTCTCTTTTTAAATTAGGTTTTCCTAATCTATCGTTAATATTTACAAACAGAGACAATAGGAAATCTCTTTGCATCATAGGGTCTTTAATGAGGGAATTTCCTCTTTTTACAAATGGGGATGAATCATTAATAAGAATACTATTTCCGATACGGGGAAATTGATACGATACAAATTCAATTGAATAATCAAGTTGTAGAACGCTTCACAACAAAAGGAGAAGCGAATAAATAGCCAATCTATACTAAAAAATACAGCCGTTCGACGAAATTCCATATAGGCTATACTAATCAAACGTTTAGTTAAAACAGCTATAAGTACTGATTTATAAGAACCTTCCCTGCCATGCAAGAAGGAAAATTGTCGATAACTGAAAGTGTATTCCGCAGGAAATAACCCACCTTTCCACAAAATCAGATAGGTTTCTATTAAACTTACATAATTCTATTAATTGCCTGTCTTTTCCCTACTACACAAACGTTTAATTAATAGTGGCCTTAGCACGCACCACTCCTGGCTTTATCCCTTCAAACACCTAAAAAGTTTGTCGAGTGATGTCTTCACCAATCCTAGTTTTAGCCAACAGCACTTTAAAAATTTCTTCTTCCTCCCCTGTCCTTTTTACCGACTTTTTTCTATATAGAAGGTGAAAGGTGGTGAGAGACAATGGCACTAGCGTTATTAGAAGTAACGAAGCTTCGCATCGTATTTGAAGCGGGCATGGATGACGAGGGAAATCCCATCCTCAAAGCGAAAACGTTTAGCAATGTCACCAAGGCAGCTACTGCGGATCAATTATCGCAAGCGGCACTAGCAGTTGCAGTTCTATGCAATGATACGCTAAACAAAGTGGAGCGGAATGATATCATCGCAATTGTAGGTTAATAGTCTAAAGTGAAACGGAATGACAGCTCCGCGATTCTAGGTTAATAGTCTAGTAAAAAACGAAGGGATAGGAGGTGAAAGAAATGGCAAAAACATTGGAATTGCAATTTGCCACGGAGTTCGGAAAGACAGCAAGCCTTTCCATTGATAACCCCAAAGAGCCGATTGATGAAGAAGTCGTAAAATTATCGATGGCGCAGATTATTGCATCTGAAGTTTTCACAACTAGCAGCGGGAAGTTTGTTGCTGCAAAAGGAGCAAGAGTGATCGAACGCAATGTGACAGATTACGTGATTGCCTAATAAAAGTGAGAGGCCGGATTCATTATGAACCCAGCCTCTTTTTATAAACAATGGAAGGAGGAGAGAAAAGTGGAGCAGTTGATTCCAATCATCAGCCAGGTGGGATTCCCCATCGTTGTGACTCTTTATTTGCTTTACCGAATTGAAGCAAAGCTTGATTTGGTCGTCCAGTCGATACAGACACTTCCTGAGCGGATGAGGGAGCGAATATAAAAAAGAGAAACCACCTAGCCTCTACTATTAAGTAGATCCAAGGTGGTTTCTTGTTTTTATTCTTTCACTTTATCCAGAATTCCTTAACCGCTCTTTTTCCCTTTTAACTTTATATACAACTACACCAATGATCAATATCACGACTACTCCTACAATCATCGACGGGTTCTTTTTGATTTGAATCGCTTCTTTTTAATGGTAGGCAAGTCTCGATTCGTCCCCACGGTCTTGCCTGGATGACCTTCCCCCATCAGCTGATGAGACAATCCTTGTTGAACAAATTTATAGAGCTTTTCGGATTAATCGCGGTGAACCGTACCATAAGTAACGACGAAATTTTTACTTGAATTTATATTAGATAAGCATAATTATTATATTTTTTGCTTATAAGGTTTTAAAATTTTAAAAAACTCAGAAATATATTGACAATTATTTAATAGATTGATAAAGTTTAAAAAAATATTTCTTATCCAGAGAGGCGGAGGGACTGGCCCTATGAAACCTCAGCAGCAGGTCTAATAAGACACTGTGCTAATTCCATCGGGTGTGAAGCCTTGATAGATAAGAGCTACGTTATTATTTGTCAGTAACGCACTCATTTATCTGAGTGCGTTTTTTGTTTTTTCTGGATGTAGGAAAAAGGAGACTAGGATGGAGAAGAAAAGCAAGCAAAAATTTCAAAGAAAAATGCAAACACGGCATTTAGTTATGCTATCGCTCGGCGGAGTGATTGGAACAGGATTATTCTTAAGTTCGGGTTACACGATTCAACAAGCTGGCCCGTTTGGGACCATTCTGTCCTATCTGATTGGTGCACTAGTGGTTTATCTCGTCATGCTATGTTTAGGAGAGCTTTCCGTACATATGCCTGAAACTGGTGCCTTTCACAGTTATGCGACTAAATATATTGGACCAGGGACTGGGTATACAGTTGCTTGGTTGTACTGGCTAACTTGGACTGTTGCTTTAGGTTCTGAATTTACGGCTGCAGGATTATTAATGCAGCGATGGTTTCCATCCATTAATGTCTGGAATTGGAGTTTGCTGTTTGCTATTTTGGTTTTTGTCTTAAATATACTGACGGTTAAGTTTTTCGCTGAATCTGAATTCTGGTTTGCGTCTATAAAGGTAATAGCGATTGTTCTGTTTATTGTTGTAGGAGCAGCGGCAATGGTAGGTTTTCTTCCGATGACCCATTCCCAATCGGCACCGTTCTTCTCTAATTTTACAAGTGCAGGTTTATTTCCTAATGGTGCTTTTGCGATTGTCATGACAATGCTTGCGGTTAACTTTGCCTTTTCAGGAACGGAATTAATAGGAATTGCAGCGGGGGAAACAGCAAATCCGGAAAAAACGATACCAAAGGCCATTCGTACTACATTGTGGAGATTGATTATCTTTTTTGTAGGAACGATTGTTGTATTATCTGCATTAATGCCTACTTCAGATGCAGGAGTATTAGAGAGCCCCTTTGTTGCCGTTCTTGAACAAATTGGCGTACCATATGCAGCGGATATTATGAACTTTGTCATATTAACAGCCATTCTATCTGCTGCAAACTCAGGTCTTTATGCCTCTTCAAGAATGCTTTGGTCACTTGCAGATAAGAATACGATATCACCCATTTTTGCAAAATTAACAAAACAAGGTGTTCCAATATATGCAGTCATTTTTAGCATGTTTGGCGGTGGTTTAGCTTTGTTCTCAAGTATTATTGCACCAGATACAGTGTATATCGTACTTGTATCCATTTCGGGCCTAGCTGTGGTGGTAGTTTGGATGAGTATTAGTGCTTCACAGTTTTTATTTCGCAGACAATATATTAAAGAAGGAAATTCCGTAAAGGACTTGGTTTATCGTACACCATTCTATCCTTTGGTACCAATCGCTTCCTTTATCCTTTGTCTTGCTTCATGTATTGGAATCGCATTTGACCCTACACAACGAATTGCCTTATATTGTGGCATTCCATTTATATTGTTTTGCTATGCAAGTTATTATTTAACCCAAAGATTAAAGAAAAGAGGAGTAGGTTATGTCCAACAAAATCAACCCTATTAAGGCTATTTTATCCGAACATTCCATTATGCTACTGGACGGAGCGTTAGCCACAGAGCTTGAGTCGCATGGGTGTAATTTGGACGATCCCCTCTGGTCTGCACGTGTATTACTAGAAAATCCAGAATTGATTTATCAGGTTCATTCTGACTATTTTCGTGCTGGAGCGGACTGTGCCATAACGTCAAGCTATCAAGCAACCATTGACGGTTTTTCCAAGCGTGGTATCCAAGAGAAAGAAGCTTTAGAACTAATTAAGAAAACGGTGTTACTTGCGAGAAAAGCAAGAGATGATTTTTGGCAGGAAAATTCACAAACCAATAGACCTAAGCCATTGGTTGCCGCATCCGTTGGCCCTTATGGTGCTTACCTAGCCGATGGTTCAGAGTATGTGGGAAACTACGGTGTTACAGATGAAACATTAATAGACTTTCATCGCACAAGAATGTCAGCGTTGATTGAAGCAGGTGCTGATCTATTAGCATTTGAAACGATTCCTTCCCTGCAGGAAGCGAAGGTATTAGCTTCATTGTTGAAGGAATTTCCAGATACATATGCCTGGCTATCCTTTTCTTTGAAAAATGAGAATGCGATAAGTGACAATACGCCGCTGGCAGAGTGTGCGAGAGTGTTTGGTGACAACGAACAAATTGTTGCCATTGGTCTCAATTGTGCACCAGTGACAATCGTGACGGAAGCTATCAACGAGTTGCGAACAAACACCAAAAAACCGATTATTGTTTATCCGAACTCTGGTGAAACCTATAATCCAGAAACTAAAACATGGCATGGTCAAGAATTATGTAATGGGCTCGACTTTAAATCTGAAGAATGGTACTTTGCAGGGGCACGACTAATAGGAGGATGCTGCAGAACAGCACCTCATCATATTGAAGAGATTTCAAAAAAGTGGCGAACTTCTTAATTGTTTAGATCGTTACGGAGAACCGTATCATAAGTAAATGAGGTTTATTTCTAATAATAAATTAACCGGAAAATTCTATCGATTTTTTTTGGCAATTAACAAATGTACTTTATGGAAGTAACTCAGACGTTACCAAAGAAATAAAAAGGCTGCCAGATTAAAAGCTGACGGCCTTTTACTGAGTGTCCTCTAGTAAGCCTAGTTAACAGAATAAATATAGGTGGTTATCAAAAGGAGAAAATTGTATTTGGTCAGGGGTTCCAATCCGCTTAATGAGAAAAGATACAACGAATTTCCAATTATAATCCAGCAAATGTCGTAAGTTTCGTAAATTATGTAATAAGTGTCCGGTTTTATATCGTAAGTTCCAAAATACTTTAATTATTCGCTGATAAGTTACTAGGTTTTATCTACCTTCATTGTTGTAATTAGCAATTGAACTGTAATGATTAACATTAAAATCAAAATTACAGCGCTCATATAGTATTGAAAATTAGGTTTATATCCATATTTACTGAATAGAAAAAAAGATAAGATAAACAAAAAAGATAAAAACAGCTCAAAAATTAATGTAATAATAAAAAATAGTACATAAGGAATAACAATCTCTTTGTGAGAAACGTGTTTTAAAGTTAATCCCTCCCAGCATAAGTCTGCTAATTTATTTATTTTCCTCATTGGTACCACTCCTATTAATCCCAACTCAAATCAATTGCGTCAATTAAAGAATATATAAATATGACCAATTATTTCCTTATTATTGAAAAAATAAACTATTATTTTTCATTTATTGTATTTGCGTTGGTTTTATGGTGTACCTCTAATTTAAAAATAGGTATTAATAATGAACTTTAAGCATAACAAAAAGGCTTCGCGGGGAGCGAAACCTTTTTTGTTAACAGCGTTCATATTATTCTAATCTTGATGTAAATTAAATATTCTAGCCTACTTTACTTTCTTCTATGGCATGCTGCCAACTTGGGTAGTAATACAAAGCACTCCGCATTAAATCAGGATAAAGTTGTTTTACCTCTTTTTTACGTAGAGAATTACCTTGGTTCTGTAACTTCTGGATCTGAGTAATGACTTCCTTTGATGTGAATGGAACATCCATTTTTCATTCCTCCCTTTCCAAGTTATCTTTACTATTTTCCCCTTTGGCTAACAATCTAAAACCCGAAAACAAAACTTTGCACCAAAAACTCCTTTTGTGTTCAAAAATATTGCTTTTTTTAGTGAGTTCAAGGAATCCTTATATTTCTTATTTTGCTTCATTCATGTGTACTTTCAGTGAAGAAAATATGAAAAAATTATGAAATGTTATCGTTATGCAGAATGTATTGGGGCAAAAATATCGAAAGTTATTAAAAGGGGATTGGAAATACTATTGTAATATAAACGCCACGGACGTAAAGGATTTAACATCTCCCTGTTCTTTGTTTCAGAAAAATCCATGTTACGATTATAAAAACTTAGCAACCAAAGAACATGGAGGGTAAAAGAATGCTTAAAAGAATTATATCAATAATAGCAGTTGCTGTACTCTCAGTAACTGTAAGTGCTAATGTACAAGCTGCAACAGTAACAGTACAAAAAGGGGATACCCTTTGGAATCTATCACGCGCAAATAATACATCTTTAGAAAATATACAAAAGTTGAATCATCTTACGACGGACCTTATTCACCCTGGCGATGTACTAACCATTGCACCGGAAAAACATTATGCTGTTAAACAAGGTGACACACTATGGGATATATCCCTTGATTATCAGGTAACTGTTTCGCAACTTAAAGAATGGAACCAATTAACTACTGATCTCATCCATCCTGGATTAAATCTATTAATCTATGAAGGTTTAAATACGACTAATACTACGGTAACAGAAAAACAAACGAAGCCTGCTGCACCTACAGCATCAGCAAAACCTGCAGCGCAAGCACCAAAGGAAAGTGAACAAGCGGTAGAAGCTGCATCAACTAGTAATACAAGTTCAAAGGAATTTACAGTGAAAGCTACAGCCTATACTGCTTCGTGTGAGGGATGTTCCGGTACTACGGCAACTGGAATTAACCTTAAAGCAGACCCAAATGCAAAGGTCATCGCAGTTGACCCGGCTGTTATTCCGCTTGGCAGTAAAGTTTATGTAGAAGGCTATGGTGAAGCAATCGCTGGGGATACTGGTGGAGCCATTAAAGGCAATCGAATTGATGTCTTTATTCCTTCTGAACAAGATGCAATCAATTTTGGAGTAAAACAATTAAAGGTAACAATATTAAACTAACATGCCAAAAACCAGACAATCCTGAGGATATCTATTTACGTAAAAAACACTGCAACTCCCTTTATTTATCAAGGGGTTGCAGTGTTTTTTAAATTACCTTTATTGATTATCGCTTCATGTCTATGCTCGGCGCATATATGCACGTACTGTGATAGGTGCAAAAATCAATACAATGACAGCAGCCCCAATGAGGGAGATGCCGAAATCTGTACCAATGGTTCCAGAATTGGCAAGCTCTCTGACAGCTGTCACAAGATGCGAAACTGGGTTGAACTTCACGAACCACTGAAGCCAATTAGGCATTGTCTCAACTGGAACAAAAGCATTAGAAAGAAAAGTAAGTGGGAACAGCACAAGCATCGATATTCCTTGTACGCTTGAAGCCGTACGTGCAATCACACCGAAAAAGGCGAAAATCCAGCTAATTGCCCAAGAGCACACAATCACAAGTAGCCCAGCGATTGCGACATAACCTAGACCTCCATCAGGTCTATACCCCATAATATATCCCATAACAAAAGTAAGCACAGTGGCAATGGTATACCGAATGTTATCTGCCAATAATGCTCCTGCTAACGGAGCAATACGCGCAATCGGCAATGACTTAAATCGATCAAATACGCCTTTATCCATGTCCTCACGCAGTTGGACGCCAGTGACAATTGAGGTTGAAATCACAGTTTGAACGAGGATACCGGGAATAATGACTGGTAAATAGTCCTGGACGTTCCCAGAGATAGCCCCGCCAAAAATGTAAGTAAACATCAGAGTGAAAATGATTGGCTGTAGTGTAACGTCAAACAATTGTTCTGGTGTGCGCCGAATTTTCAACAAACCTCGATAGGCCATTGTAAACGAGTTACGTACTGTTTGACCGAGGCTCGTGTTATTTTTTAATTGGCGATTAGAAACCGACTCCATCGTATTGTTTTTCATATGCCTACCTCCCCTTCTACCGATTCGCCAGGCAATTTTGATGTATCCTCTACACCATGACCAGTAAGGTTCAAAAAAACTTCATCAAGTGTTGGTTTTTGCACACTCAACTCAGCCAATTGGATTCCTGACTCGCGGAAGGCTATAAGTAAGTCAGTCACTGTGTTAGCATCCGCCATTGGTGCAATAATCTTCCCACCTTCGGACGTCACATTTGACTGAACTTTGAGGACCCGTTCAACCGTTTGACGGGCGTTCTCCATATCTTTTGTATTTTTTATTCTCAATTGTAACGATGAGTTCCCAACTGACGCTTTCAATTCATCCACAGTTCCCTCTGCAACAACTTTGCCACGATCGATAACCGCTATCCTATCAGCTAGTTCATCTGCCTCTTGTAAGTATTGCGTTGTTAACAATACCGTGGACCCCATCTTTACCAATCGGCGGATGGTCTCCCACATTTGATTACGTGTTCGTGGATCTAGTCCAGTTGTCGGCTCATCCAAGAAGATAAGCGGTGGCTGTGTAATGAGACTTGCCGCTAAATCTAATCTTCGACGCATACCACCGGAGAAATTTTTCAAAGGACGTTTTGCAGCTTCTGTTAAACCAAATTCCTCTAACAATTCGTTTGCCTTACGCTTTGACTCTGCACGTCCTAGTCCTAACAGTCGAGAAAAGATGACCAAATTCTCCGTAGCACTAAGCGACTCGTCTACCGATGCGTACTGGCCAGTCACTCCAATTAGTTGACGTACAATCTGTGCTTCTTTCACTACATCGTGTCCAAAGATTCTTGCTGAACCCTCGTCTGATCGTAAAAGCGTCGCCAGCATTCTGATTGTGGTAGTTTTCCCTGCTCCATTGGGACCAAGCACACCGTAGATCGTACCTGCACGTACGTTCAAATCTACCCCATCAACAGCACGGTTGTCGCCAAACGTTTTAACAAGTCCATGCGCTTCAACAGCCAAATCTCCATTTTCCGGAAATGTTATTTTTCTATTTACATATTTCATTTCATTTCCTCCTCATATAACTGCATATATAAAGAGAGTAGCAAACATTTGTGAATTAAAAATGAACTATTGACTTTGTACAAGAAATTGTGGCTTTTCTTTTTATAAAAGCATTTAAATGAAAAATGACCTTTTCCCCTATTGAGAAAAGATCATCCATTTTTCTTTTTAATGCCCTGCCATTATTACGGCATTCGCGTCTTTTGTTTCATCATCTGGTCCATGTTCCGGCTGTTGTTTTGGTCTACTAAGGATTATTCCTAAAAGTGCCCCAGCTAATGCAATCCCTGCAGCTAGAAGGAATGTGTCACCATAGGCAGCAACGGATGCTTCAATTGGGTTAGCTGTTTCGGTCATATGAGCAGTGATTCTTGACGTCAGGAACCCAGTCATACCTGCTACCGCAAATGAAACCATTACTTGTTGAGCCGCTGTCGTTAATGGTGTGACACGATTAACAAGATGTCTTGGAGCGGCTTGAAGAACATGGGTATTAATTGCCATCATGGATAAACCCATTCCTGCTCCCATCATTACTAAACATGTAATGATAAATCCAGTAGTTGTATCCATAGAAATTCGTGAAAGCATAAATAGCGCTACAGTAATAATAGACAAGCCTGTTATGGCTAAAGGACGAGCACCTATTTTATCAAATAAACGCCCTCCGATTGGCATCATAACACCTGATGCTAGAGCTTGTGGAAGTAGAATTAAACCAGTATCTAAAGCACCGTAACCTCTAACTGTTTGTAAAAATAACGGGACAATAATCATAACCCCAAATAAGGCAATTTGGGAAATCCATGCAATCACAATCCCTTTTCTAAAGTCAGATGATCCAAAAACTCTCAGCTCTAATAAAGGCTGCTTTTGACGAAGTTCGACAAAAATGAAAATAATGAGAGCAGCTCCACCTACAATTAATCCGGTAAGAGTTTCCGTTGAAGACCAGCTTTTGCCCCCTTCACTCACTCCATAGGCGAGCATTGCGAATGCAATCGGTGCTAATATAATTCCTAAAAAATCAAGCGATGGAACTGTCTTACGTTCAACATTCGGCAAAAATTTCATTCCAACCAAAAGTGCAATAATACCAATTGGCAAATTAATAAGGAAAATCCAGTGCCAAGTAACGTATTCTACAAGATATCCTGCTAAAACAGGCCCTAGTGCAGGTGCTAATAGCATAGGAACCCCAAGTGTTCCCATTACGGCCCCCATTTTATCCGGAGGAGCCAGTCGGAAAATCATGGCCATTCCTATTGGGGCAACCATTCCTCCGCCCAGCCCTTGAATAACCCGATAGAGGATGAGCTGTTCAGGGTTTTGTGCTACAGAACATAGAACGGATCCAAGCGTAAACAAGGAGATCGTAATTAAAAATATCTTTTTTGCCCCAAATCGGTCCGTCATCCAACCAGCTAAAGGAATGACAGCTGATAATGCAAGCGTATAACCTGTAATGGACCATTGCATGGTCGATAAATCAGATTTAAAATCTTCCACTATTCCAGGAAGAGCAACATTCATCGCCGTACTATCAAGAATTACCATTATCATTCCAACAATGACAGCTAGTAATGGCCCTATGATGTTTTAATGGAAAATGTTTCATTGCTATTTTCTGTTTTTGCTGGCATACGAAATTTATCTCCTTTTCTAAAATTGCAGTCTTCACGAAGTTTATCATGTTAATGACAGGATTTCCTCTTATATGATCAACTAAACAGGATTCCTTGGATGGTGCATTTATCATGCCCGAACATGTAAAAAAAAAGAGGGGTGTCTCGAAATTTTGAGACACCCCCTGTAAAGATAAAAAAACTATTAAATGTTTAGTTCTTTCAAAATATCTGCTAGTGCTTTTCCTTTATAAATCTGTTTCGCTTTTGGAGTTTTTTGTGTATCAGGGTTTTGTTTCAAGTAGTTTTTAATGACAAATTGCATATCCTTTTCATCTACAACTCCATCAAAATTGATATCTGCTGCACGGTTATCTGTTCCCCGAGCTTCTTGAATTGCAATAGCATCCATAATATCAATTACATTATCGTTATTTACGTCTCCAACCATTACTAGTGCGTATAAAATATATGACATACGACCAACAGATTCACCATTAAAAAGATCAGTTAAGTCATTGACTGTTACATGACGGTCAAAATGCCCTGGTATAGTTACAGTTAAATCGTATGTTTCACCAGTGGTTGGTAGATTCTTAATGAAGTAACGAGCACTTCTATTAAACTCACCAGTATAAATCTTTCCATTTTTTGCAACTGCTTTAATAGTCATACCAGCCTTAGTAAAATAAAACGCCAATTTTAATTATTCCCAAAATTCAAAATAAAATCAATCATTACCGACGGAATTCTCGGCGGGTTCTTTTTTACACGTGTTTTCAAGTATTTCACCGTTTTTCACATAAATTCGACAAAATTCTTCGGTGTTTTGTAATGAAAATAACCCGCCTTCAATTTTCAGATGATTCCGTACAATGAATTCACATAGAGTGTTTTTCAATGGAGAATTTATATAATATCTGTTATCCCAAAGGGTTAGATATAAAATATACAAAAAACCATGAAACTAGCCATTTAGGTTAATAAAAAAATGGGAAAGGAGTTTCAGCTCCTTTCCCATTTTAATAAACCTTTACCGTTCTTGTTGCACTAATTAAACCTTTTGAATCCTTTGCCGTTACAAATAATTGGGTTCCAGCTTTTTGTTTTGGAATGGTTACTTTAAAGTTCCCATAGATATTTGCTTTCGATGTATAAACTTTGGTGCCGATTTTTACTGCGACAACTGCATACTTTTCGGTTTTTCCGGTAGCGGAGGTTGAGTAATATCTTACAGAATTCACAACCGGTATATTCGGTGCGACTCGATTAACCGTTAAGGATCGTGCATTACTAACCTTACCAGCTACGGTTGAAGTTACTTTGATTGAAGTCCCGCTGATTTGAATCGGGATGGCCACTTTAAAATTGCCAACACTGTCTGCTTTAGTGCCGTAAGACTTTGTGCCAATAAAAATTGATACAACAGCATACTTTTCAGTTTTTCCTGTAACCGTTGCCGCTTTATTGTTGACTACGTTAACAACCGGGACATTCGGAGCAACCCTAGTAACCTGCATTTTCTTCGGTAAGCTGATGTTTCCTGCTGCATCCTTCGCCGTGATGCTCAATTCCACGCCGCTGTTTTGAGTAGGTATCTTGACTGTAAACTTTCCATAAGAGTCAGTAATGCCGCTATATGATAACGTCCCTGCTTTCACGATAACCGTGGCTGCTTTTTCGGTTACCCCTGTTACTGTGGTCGATTTGTTTGTTACCGTATTAACCACTGGAACATTTGGAGCAATTCTTGTAACTGCCACCTTTTTGGACTGACTTTGGTTCTGTGCGAAATCGGTTGAAGTAACGGAAATCGCCGTTCCACTAATTTGAACCGGGATTATTATTTTAAAAATCCCATTCAGATCAGCAGTGTCGCGGTAAGTTTTACTACCTATAACGGCGTTAACAATTGCTCCAGCTTCCGTTTTCCCCGTGATTTCGGCTGCTTTATTGGTAACCGGATTAACTGATGGTTCAGACGGTGGAGTTTTATCGATTACCGTTGTAGTAACGATTGGACTCACATTATTTGCAGCATCGCTTGCAGTCACGTTTAAAACTGTACCTGCTTTTTGCAATGCTATCGGTATTGCAAAACTACCATCATTATTCGCGTAGCCATCAGCGACAAAGACCTCACCTTTCGTAATAGTAATCTTTGCACCTGCTTCCGAGTTGCCGATGACTTCCTTCGATGCATCTGTTACTGGAAAAACAAATGAAAGGTTTAACCTTGGCGCCGTAACATCCTTCACTGTAAATTGAACAGATTCACTCCTATTTTGGACTAGGTCTTCTGCAAAAACTTCAATCAAAGTACCAGCTGCTTGTGGCTGAAAATCAATTGAAAACGCACCATCTCCAGCATAGGTCGAGCCAATGACCGTTTCTCCAGCTACAACTTTAATAATCGACCCTTTTTCCGAAACACCACTAATGTTGGTTGTTTGGTCTGTTATTTCATTGGTTAAGAGCTGAGGTACTGCTGGCGGCGTTCGATCTACCACCGTAACAATCGAAGCATCGCTAATTTTTCTGGACGCATCTGTTGCAATTACAAGAACTTGTGTATCTGCCTTTAATTTTTCAATCGCTATTGAAAAATTACCATTTTCATCTGCTTCATCCATACCAAGAGATTCACTAGCGACCATTGCCTCAACGGTGGATAATGGCTCCGCTGTGCCTGTGATTTCCACTGCGGTATCAGTCACTTCATTTACGACAGGGGCTTCTGGTGGTGTTTCATCCAAAACAGTCACTGTGGTGATTGGGCTGGTTCTGTTGAAGCTATCTCTTGCCTTAATTGTTAATTCCGTTCCGCCCCTTTGAAGTTCAATTGGAATCTGGAAGCTTCCATCCTGAAGCGAATACCTCTCGCCAATCTTCTCATCAGCATGGTAAATTTCTACAAGGCTGTCCGCATCGGTCATGCCACTTATAGATTGATCCCGATCGCTTACATTTACGACAAACGGTGCTTCCAAATTTCCTAAAGGGTAGCTGTTATCAAACGGTTTATAAGAAACCGTACTAATGTCTAACTTGTCACGATAGTCGGCAATCCCTTGGTTAATCCGTTTAGTATCTGTCACGCCCCAATAATTATTTTTTCCATCAAAAAGGATCCCTTTATATCCAGAGATGTCCACCTTCAGTCGAGGGTAACCGAAGAAATTGTTTTCGTTAATAAAAATGTTAGCATTTCCACCGTCAGGTTCTCTACTGGTCAGCTTTATATCTGGAGTATGATAGTCTAGTGGATTGATGAAAGTGTTATTTTTAATAATAATTTTCCCAGGTCCATTGTTAACATTTAGCGTTGCTTTTTGGGTAAAAAAGTTATGTTCAATGATTGAATCCAAAATCGACGACGAAAGGGAGATGGAACCATTTCGATACTGGTTATGACGAAGGGTAACATTATTCTTAATTGTGGTAATCAGAAAGCCGCCATTGTATTTTGATTGATGAAAATGGTCCGCATATTCAATTTGAATCGTGCTGTTATTAAAAGCACTGCCCTGTACATAGATATCCTGTAATATGATCCGCTCCTGTTCCGTGCCAACAGCGATCAATTTGCCATTAACCGAAATCGGCGAGCCATTTTGCCCGATCAGCTCAACCCCAGGCTCTAACGTCAGTGTTACCCCAGAACTGATCACGATGGGACCTGTTTGAACATAAGGCGAGCCCTCTTTCGTTAAAACTCGATCTTCGCTGATAACCCCACTAACAACCGAAGGAACCGTGTCGACTTGTTTCTCGATATAAGCCGATGAAACGTATCCAACGTACTGTCCATCGAGTGTTTTCACTGGAAACCAGACAAATTGATTTTGACTGATTTCAGACTCATCAAATTCAAATGTACCTTCAATGAGTAAGGGTGTATTGATTGGCAAGACCTTTTCAATATCCGGTGACCCTGGTTTTGTTCGTAAATTAACGCCATCCTTAGTTGTCAGTACTCGGTCCCCTGCTTTTAATTCGATCGTTGTCTCATGAACACCCTGTACGATATATTCGGGTTTTAGGAATTCAATGGCCTTATCAATTGCTCTGTCGTATTTGAAATCCTTCACGTCAAATGGATACCTTGCTAAGACTGTATCGTCCAAGTAACTTCCTTTTTCGATTTTTCCGAAAACTAATTCTTGATAGGCTTCATGATTAATTGCTCCCGTTTCTTGGTATAGAGGGCTATTCACTGGCACGACCCCATTGTACGCCATGACAGGAAAATACCAATTTTCAATGATGTCTCGTCCTGCTCCTTTGATGTTCGGAAGCGTAGTCCAACTGGCCTTGCTATTGAGAATACGTACGCCAGTTTCGATATTGTAAAGAATATCATTCTTTAAGCGTTCTTCCTCTTCCTTTCCCTCTGGTAATGTTGTATCTGTGATTTGCATAATCCCAATTCCCTTGTCATTCGAGATGTATGGCTTACCATCGACGAATTGTCTCCAGTCGGATTCTTTTGTGGCAATCCCTTTTACGACTTCAGGCGGAATATCCGCTTGGATTGCAGCGTTTGTCAACAAACAATTGATATGTTGGTAAGTTGGGTTTTCATTTGGTTTAATGGCACCATATTTTGCACAATTCAATGACCAATCTGTTTCCGATTCTGCTGCCGCTTTCCCATGAAACAAACTGACCATACATGCCGTTAGTAACACTGATTTTACTAAAAAAGATTTCATGACTCCATTTTCCCCAATCTATTTATTTATGTAGTTATCAATCTATTTAACCTACTTGTCGGTATCTTAGCAATACAACCATTCACTCTACCATAATCATTATCATTTCAGATAACACTTTCATTCTACCATTTTCCACCAATCAGCACTCTACATATTCGACAAATGACGATAGATTCCTTCCTAATTAAACGTTTGATTGAAAGTGCCACAAACCCTTTTGAAAAAAGAACCTTAGCCTCGATTCAAGAGATTTTCTTGTCGAAGAAAAGCTCTGCTTTCTTCTCAAATACTACAAAGCTAGCCAATAAAAATGGCTTTCTACAATTATCTACGGGTTCTTCCAAGTTGGCATGTTAATCAAACGATTGTGTAAAAATGGGATAAATCCCGTTGTTTAAAGCTTTCCCCCTTGATTCAGGTAAAATAATTGTCGGTGACCGACTAGATTTTAATAGATTATTCCTCCAAATTAGCAATCCGGGGAGTGACAGGCCACAGGATTATTTAATCCGAATGTCAAAAAAGTGAAACCTAATTTTCAAAAAGATGTAAAGTAATTATGGGATAATGACTACTTCAAGAGTTTGTTTAAAAAGGTCGGAACTCCTTCTTTTTCTGTTTAATCCTTTCAGAAACTAAAGAAGCGTCCATATTCTAATAGATACATATGAAAATCGTGTAAATTAATTATTATTCAGCCTAGGTGGTGTGAAGTTTGGTACGGACGAGAAAGAAAAGAAAAAGAGTAAGATGGGGTAGAGTCTGTAACGCCCTTCTTCTCATAGGTATCTTTATGGTTGGTCTTGTTAATGTATTTCAGTACATAGAAGGTAGTATAAAAGTGCTGAACCAACCACTTAAAAAAGTGGAAGCAAAACATTCTTTTCAAGGGGAGAAAAATAAAATAGATGAAGTAAATGTTCTATTATTAGGAAGTGACTCCCGCGGAGAAATACAAGCTCGAACTGATACGATCATGATTGCACATTATGATCAACACACTCATAAGGTGAAACTTATTTCCCTAATGCGTGATATGTATGTCTCTATACCTGAACATAAACCACAAAAATTAAACTCAGCTTATACATATGGAGGTCCAAAATTACTGAAGGAAACCATTAAAGAAAATTTCGGGCTAGATATTCATTATTATGCGATAGTCGACTTTAAAGGATTCGAAAAAGCTGTCGATCTCCTCGTTCCAAATGGAATTGAAGTAGACGTACCATATGATATGTCTTCTGGCATAGGAATGAAGTTAGAAAAAGGAAAGCAACAACTGCATGGTAAAGAGCTGTTAGGATATGTCCGTTTTCGTCATGATCGTTTAAGTGACTTCGGACGGGTACAAAGACAGCAAGAAGTGATCTCAAAATTAAAAGAAAAAGCTGTAAGTCCACATATTGTGGTGAAACTTCCTGAGCTATTAGGTCTTCTAAAAACATACATCGATACAAATATTGATACTTACACACTTTTGACGATTGGAAAAGACATTTTGACTAAGAAAAGTGGAGACATAGAAACAATTCGAATCCCTGAAGATGGCAGTTTTCAAAATAAACGTCATGAAGAGATTGGTGAAGTATTAGAAGTGGACTTTCATCAAAATAAAGAGGCTCTTAAAAAATTTTTAGGAGGAGAATAAAATAATAGTCATTGGTCAAAGTGAAGGATCAAAAGTAAATAAATTATTCTAGTCTCGGATCTTAAGAAAGGCCCGAGAAAAAGAACATAATTTTTTCTGACAAACTAGCTCCTACTTGCTTAAGATTTACGTGAATTGATGAAAGCGTTTAAGGGATAATACTTATAACCATAATATTGAAACCATGCTGGAGTAACAGCATGGTTTTTTGTGCTGCCAAAGGGGCGGCTCTCATGGTATTTAATTTGGTTAGTGACGACCACAAGAACCGTCCCATGGTCACAAATTTAATAAAAAATGAGGCAAATATATAGCCAGTCTATACTCAAAAATACTGCCATTCGACTAAATACCAAATTGGTTATACTAATCAAACGTTTGGTTGAAACAGCTGCAAGTACTGATCTATATGGGTTTCTCAGCTATGGTAGAAGGAAATTTGTCGAGAACCGGAAGTAAATTCCGCAGGAAATAATCCAACTTTCCACAAAATCGGATAGGTTTCTATTAAACTTACAAAATTCTATAAATTGCCCGTCTTTTCCCTACTACACAAACGATTAATTAATTAATAATAGCCTCAGCACGCACCACTACTGACTTTATCCCATCAAACACCTAAAAAGTTAGTCGAGTGATGTCTTCAATTATGACTCTTTTAATAAGGAACCCCAGTAGCTGCCATCCATAGGGACGGTTCTCATGGTTTTTAATGAGGTTAGTGACGACCACCAGAACCGTCCTCTTGGTCTCCTTGGTCTCATTTCTTCATAAAATTAAAAATCACAAAATTAGATGAATAAAAACGCCGAATTAATAATATTGATTCACTAATTAATTATTTTAATGTTTTTGTTAATAAAATTAAGTTTCCTTATTTACTATATAAATTTCTTGATTTATAATCAAATAAAAGAAAGGAATTCATTATGGCCTATCAAGTAATTACAAATTGTCCCGTCTGCAGCAAAACATTGAAGATTACGAAGTTGCATTGCTCTCATTGTCACACGACGATTGAAAATGAATTTGAATTATCCAAGCTGGCGTCATTATCAAAGGATCAGCTTCATTTTGTGGAAGTATTTTTAACATGCAGAGGGAATATCAAAGAAGTTGAAAAGGAAATGGGGATTTCGTATCCAACGGTTCGAGGCAAGCTAACAGACATCATTTCATCCCTTGGATATGAGCAGAAGAAGAAAAATGAAGTAGACGAGAAAAAGGTTGTCGCCATGTTGGAAAATGGCGAAATCACTCCTGAAGAAGCCATTAAGCTCTTAAAAGACGAATAGGGAGGAATTTACCATGAGAGAGGAAATTGCAAAAGTATTAACAATGGTCCAAGAAGGAAAAATTGATGCAGATAAGGGATCAGAACTTATCCAAGTATTAAAAGAGAAAGAAGAAGCAGGAAGTAAGCTAGTAGAAAAACCGACTAAATATTTAGATAAAACATTAAAAGTTCGTGTGGTATCAGCTGAAAATGATAACGTCACGGTCAATTTGCCCATAAAACTTATCCAGGTAGTATTAAAGGCTGGGCACAGCATCGCAGCGAGTATTCCTCAAGCAGAAAAATATGTAAAGGATCTAGACATAAACCTGATTATTGAAGCAATGGAAAACGAATTGGATGGCCAAATTGTTGATGTTAAATCGGCAAACGGAGATACCGTTTCTGTCATCATTGAATAGTGAGTTGCTTATGCTGCATTTAAAAGTGAAAGCAAAAGACTTTCGGCTCACCATCCCCATTCCATATGCCATTTTAAACATGGGTATATCAATTTTGTCTTCAAAATTGCTTCATCACCATGCAAACAAATGGACAAAAGAGCACTTCGAAAGAAAAAAACTAGACTTTACCATTCCACTGATAGACAAAGAAACGCTAAAGCCAATCTTAAAGGAACTGAAAAATCATAAAGGGATCGTGCTGGTAGATGTCAAAGCTAAAGACGGTACTGAAGTGAAGGTTAGACTATAATGTTTTATAGATTACACCGGTCACTGACCGGCTTTTTTATTTCACTCATGCATAGAGCATACGGAAAAAACTCGAAAAGTTTTAAATCCCCCATTACAGCTTTAACCAAATCACAATCGAATCCTTTGAAAAATTAGCGATATTATGAACCGTTCCCAGTGGTCTCCAATAAGCCGTGAGAACCGTTCCCCATGGTCTTCCTTACAAATTGATTGCACCGTATATGAGTGCAGCAAATACTATTAATCCGGGGTGCACCTTCACTTTTTCCATTAATAGATAACTGCCTATTCCTAAGAATAGAACGTGACCTATCCCGATTTGAAAGTAAGAATCATAGAATGATTGAAATGCCATCACTCCTAGAAGCACCGCAATAGTCGGTTTGACGTAAAGCGTCATGCGCTTGACTTGTGGAGACATCCTATACTTATACAGAAGACCCATTAGCGTAAGCATGAGGATCAGAGACGGAGCGACTGTCGCCAATATTGCCAACCCCGAACCAATGTAGCCACCTACATGATATCCGATGTAGCCTCCCATCTTTGTGGCAATCGGACCCGGCAGGGCATTCCCCATCGCTAATGCTTCATTAAATTCTTGTGTCGTGACCCAATGATAGTGGTCTACTACTTCTTTTTGAATGAGAGGGATGGTTGCTGGGCCTCCGCCATACCCTAAAATATTCGTAAGGAAAAAGGCCCAAAAGATATGCAAATAAATCATCATATGGATAATCCCTTCTGCTTGTTCCTTTTCACAGATGTATTAGTAGGTTTTACAAAAGCAATGACTAAAAGAGCTCCTATCACAAAGCCGGGGTGAATGCCGAAGAATTCGATCAGGACTAAGGCGACAAGGATGTGCAAGGTGGTAAAAAACCACTTGAGCCCTTTAACAGAACTCTGGACGAATTCCCACGTTAAGACTGTAAGCATCACTGCTACTACCGGTACAACTGCCTTTGTCATCCCTTGAACCCATTTCAAATCTTTGAACTGAATTAAGGTACTAAGTAATATAATCATTAAGATGATCGTAGGGAGAATGGTAGCAAAGACAGCGTTGAGCATTCCAGGTACGCCGCCAATGCGAAATCCGATATAACCTGCCATCTTGGTGGCAATCGGACCTGGCAATGTATTTGCAATGGCCAACACATCCCCGCCATATCCAAGCATACTGCTGCGAAAAAATGCGATAAAAATGTCTCGTTGTTTCATAGATTCAATCCTTTACTGTGGATTACCAACTGGCAATGGTCCCATCTGTCCTTGATTCTGTGCCCCCCGTCAGTACGCCTGTTTCCGGATTTCGCCAAATAATTTGACCGCGGCCAAACGAACCTGAGTCCACCGCAATTTCAATGTCATGTCCTTTTCGTCCTAATTCTTCTGCAATATGGAATGGGAATGATTTTTCTACCTCGACTGTTTTTCCATTCTTCCATTGCCATCTTGGTGCATCTAAAGCTGCTTGCGGATTTAAGTGAAAATCGATGGTATTCATAATGACTTGAACATGCCCTTGCGGCTGCATGTACCCTCCCATGACACCGAATGGTCCAACAGGTTGGTCGTCCTTCGTTAAAAATCCTGGAATGATCGTATGGTACGTTTTCTTACCACCCTTAAGGCAATTGTAATGAGTAGGGTCAAGGCTGAAATCATGTCCTCGGTTTTGCATGGCAATTCCTGTTCCTGGTACCACAATCCCAGAACCAAAGCCCATGTAATTACTTTGGATAAACGATACCATGTTGCCCTCGCCGTCAGCTGTTGCCAGGTATACGGTTCCTCCGCGCGGCGGTACACCTGGAGGAGGCGTGCCTGCTTCATTTCCAATCAGCGCTTGACGCTGCCGGCCATACGAAGTACTTAATAGCTCTTCTGCCGTTACACCCATATGCTTAGGGTCTGTAATGTATTGCTTGCCGCAACTAAAAGCAAGCTTCATGGCCTCGATTTGTTTGTGGTACGTATCTGTTGCTTCTTTTGCGGTAAAATCAAATCCTTTGAGGATGTTCAGAGCCATTAGAGCAACAATACCTTGCCCGTTTGGCGGGATTTCCCAAACATCATAGCCGCGATAGTTTACCTTAATCGGATCAACCCACTCAGGTTGAAAGGCCGCCAAATCATCTTTGGTTAAATAGCCTCCGTGAACTTCAGAAGCTGCGGCGATTTTTTCTGCAATGGCCCCTTTGTAAAAACTTTCTCCGCTTGTTCTTGCGATTTGTTCTAGTGTGTCAGCGTGGTCAAGAGACGACCACATTTCTCCGACTTCAGGTGCTCGTCCCTTTGGTGCAAAGGTCTCAAACCAAGCTTCGAACTCGGCCCCTGTACAATTTTGTTTGTATTGTTCGAATGCCCTTTTCCAAAAGCGGCCGAGCGTAGGAGAAACAGGAAAGCCGTTTGCCGCATAGTCAATCGCTGGCTTCATCACTTCTAGCAGCGGCAGGCGGCCAAAACGTTTTGATAATTCTACCCAAGCTGCCGGAGCACCTGGGACCGTAACCGGTACCCAGCCGTACTTTGGCATCTTTTCGTGTCCATCTTCTTTTACCTTCTCGATGGAGATATTCATTGGTGCTGGACCGCTTGAATTGAGTCCGTGTAACTGTCCTTTTGTCCAAACAAGCGCAAAAGCGTCCCCGCCAATTCCGTTCGAGGTAGGCTCTACTACTGTCAAACAAGCAGCTGTCGCAATGGCAGCATCAATCGCATTTCCGCCTTTTTTCAAAATATCTAACCCTGCCTGTGCAGCCAAAGGCTGAGACGTAGCAACCATCCCATTCTTGGCATATACGACATTTCGTTGTGATGTATAAGGATAATGCAAAGCATCAAAATTCATGTGTTGTTACCTCCCCATGGAAATTTTCAATTAGCCGATCTTTTCTTCTTTGGTTTCTATTGTCTTCCCTTCCGTAAAGAGATGACAGGAAACATGATGTCCGCTATCAATGTCTTGGAGAATGGGAATATTCGTTTTACAGCTTTCGTTTGCGACCGGACAACGAGGATGGAAGGTGCATCCTGACGGCGGATTAGCCGGACTTGGCAAATCCCCTTTAAGGATGACCCGCTCCCGCTTCGCTTTCGGATTGGCAATCGGAACTGCCGATAATAAAGCTCTCGTATAAGGATGGCTTGGGTTGGTGAAGAGCTGCTTCTTATCGGCAATCTCCACCACACGACCCAAATACATCACGGCAATCCGATCACATAAGTGCCTGACAACGGATAGATCGTGAGAAATGAAGATGAGCGTAAGATTAAACTCCTTCTTCAAATCCTTTAATAGATTTAAAACTTGCGATTGGATGGAGACATCAAGGGCAGAAACCGGTTCATCTGCAATAATCACCTTCGGTTTAAGGATGAGGGCGCGTGCGATCCCAATTCGCTGGCGCTGACCACCCGAAAAGTCATGTGGATGACGATCTAAATGCTCTTTTCGAAGCCCTACCACTTCGATGATTTCCTCCACTCTTTTCATCCGTTCCCCACGGGATGATCCAATCCCGTGCACTTTTAGCGGCTCAAGCAAAATCTGCCTAATCGTTTTGCGCGGGTTGAGAGAAGCATACGGATCCTGAAAGACCATTTGAATATCTCTGCGCATCCGGCGCATTTCTTCCTTTGACAGTTTCGCTAGATCCTTGCCATTGAACAACACTTCCCCAGCAGAAGGATCCAATAAACGCAGAATTGTACGTCCGGTTGTCGATTTTCCACAGCCTGATTCTCCCACAATTCCTAAGGTCTCACCTGGCATCACTTTAAAATCTACCCCATCGACAGCTCGTACATGACCAGTTACTTTATTGAAAAAACCCGTTTTGATTGGAAAGTATTTTTTTAACCCTCTGATCTCTAAAATAGGAGTCTTTTCGCTCATGACGCATCCTCCTCCGTAACAAGCCAACAGCGGCATTTATGCTGGCTTTCGATTTCCTTCAGCTTTGGTGCCTGTTGATGACAAATCTCCTTCGCAAAGCTGCAACGGGGAGCAAACCGGCATCCTTTCGGCATCTCATACGGAAGCGGAACCGATCCGGGAATGGTATTCAGATATTCCTTCTCATCCTCATAGGATGGAATAGAATCCATCAGCCCTATCGTATAGGGATGCTTGGGATTTTCAAACAAAGTCTCAACGTCAGTCTCCTCAACGACTTGACCGGCGTACATGACGATCACGCGGTCGCACATTTCGGCTACAACCCCTAAATCGTGGGTAATGAGCATGATGGAAGTTCCTGTTTTCTCTTTTAAATCTCTCATTAAGTCTAAAATTTGTGCCTGAATCGTTACATCAAGGGCCGTGGTTGGTTCATCGGCAATAATTAGTTTAGGATCACAGGCCATCGCCATGGCAATCATCACGCGCTGACGCATTCCACCTGACAGCTGATGGGGATGTTCCCCATAAATCTCTTCCGCTCTGGGCATCCCAACCGCCTTTAGCATCATTATGGCTCGTACTTTGGCCTCTTGCTTGGAAATGTTCATATGGAGAATAATGGCTTCTTCGATTTGCTTCCCTACCGTTTGTAACGGATTGAGGGACGTCATCGGTTCCTGGAAAATCATCGCGATTTCATTTCCCCGAACTTGCTGCATCTGCTTCTCCGGCAGGGATATCAACTCACGACCTTGGAAGGTTATGCTTCCTTCATTGCTGGCATTAGAAGGAAGCAGTCGCATAACGGAAAGGCTGGTTACACTTTTACCGCATCCAGATTCCCCAACCACGCCTAGCGTTTCACCCGGCTTAATGGAAAAATCCACACCATCGACAACCGCAACGGTACCCTTGTCTGTTTTAAACTTTGTTTTTAGATTCTTAACCTCCAAGATGGCACTCATGTTCACCTCTCCTTTCCATTATTTACGAATTCTTGGGTCCAAGGTTTGCTGCAATCCATCACCTAGCAGATTAAATCCGAGTACAACCAAAAAGATGGCCATACCAGGAAAAATAGTAGCATAGGGAGACTGAGTCATAATTGTTTGGGCCTGGTTCAGCATGCTTCCCCATGATGGAGTCGGCGGCTGCACGCCTAATCCTAAATAGGATAAGGAGGCTTCTGCTAGAATTCCTGATGCCATAGCCAGAGTGGATTGAATGATAATCGGATTAAGGGCATTCGGCAGGATATGACTGAAAATAATACGAAGATCTTTGACGCCTGTCGCTTTGGCCGCATGAATATATTCCATATTGCGAAGTTGCAGCACCTGTCCGCGTGTAATCCGGATAAAAGCGGGGGCAAACCCAATCCCAATGGCGATCATCGCATTTCCGAATCCATTTCCCAACACGGCGGCAATGGCCAGTGCCAAGATAAGGAAAGGGAAAGCCTGCATGGCATCAACGGAACGCATGACCACCCATTCATCCCAGAATCCGCCAAAGTATCCGGCAAGAAGTCCAATCGGGACACCAATGAGGATAGCAATGCCTACAGATAATAACGCTGCTTTAATCGAAATTTGTGCTCCATAAACGACTCGGGAGAAGATATCTCTTCCTAAATCATCCGTTCCAAAAAAATGTTCCCCGCCTGGAGGCAAAAGAATAGCATTATAGTCTTGGGCGTTCGGATCAAAAGGGGCCAATTGATGGGCAAAAATAGCCATTAGAATCAAAGATAGAATTATAACCCCACCGAAAACACCTAATCCTGTCCGCAAAAACTTTTTGAATGTCTTCATTATGAAACCCCCTTGCCCGCTTTGATTCGAGGATCGATCACGGCATAAAGCAAATCAACGACTAGATTTACACCAACAACCAATACGGCAGATACTAAGATCGCTCCTTGTACGGTTACATAATCACGTTTAAAAACGGATTCTACGATGAGTCGGCCAAAGCCCGGAATGGAGAAAATCGATTCGGTAATAACCAATCCACCAAGAAGTCCGGCAATCATCAATCCGGAGGTAGTAACAACCGGAATCATCGCATTGCGGAGAACATGTCCTAAAATGGTCTTCACTTCATTTAGCCCTTTCGCTTTAGCGGTACGGACAAAATCCATATGGACTACTTCGAGCAAAGAAGAGCGAAGCATTCTCATCAGAACCGCCGATTCCCGAAGACCTGTGGCCAAACAAGGTAAAATCATGGCCATCAAATTCTGTACCGGATTTTGTGCAATCGAAACATACCCAGAGGCCGGAAGCCAGCCTAAATGAACGGAAAAATACATAATAGCCATCATCGCCAGCCAAAAGCTTGGGATACTCATCCCGCCCAAAGCAACAAATGTACTGGTATAGTCAAGAACGGTTCCTCTTCTAACGGCAGCAAGGATACCGGCAGGAAAAGCAATCAGCAAAGCGACCACAAAGGTACCAATCGTTAATTCAACCGTAGCAGGCAATCGTTGGGAAATCAGTTCGGTGACAGGAACCCGATCCGTGATCGATATTCCCAGATTTCCTGTCAAAACATGCCCAAGCCAGGTAAAGTACTGAACGACAATAGGCTTATCCAATCCTAATTCTGCCCGAAGTGATTGATAGGCTTCTGGTGTCGCCTCTTGACCAAGAATGACCCGGGCTGGATCACCCGGGATCAAATGGATCAGAGAAAAGGTCAGAACCGACACTAGGAAGAGAATCGGAATGGTCAACAGCAACCGCCTTACGAGAAATTTCATGTCCTTCTCCTCCTCATTGTGTTTTCAAAAGGATGTTATTTCTTGTCTAATTTTTGTGTATGGATGATGCCGTCTGGAATATATTCAAAGCCAGTTACCTTCTTAGAGACACCAAAACGGTTGAAATCATGGTAAATGTGCACGTATTCAGATTCATCATGGACAATTTCCATCGCTTGATCATAAATCCCCTTACGCTTGGCTGGATCCAATTCAACTCTAGCTTGCTTAGCCAGCTTGTCCAATTCTGGGTTTGATATCGCTGCATAGTTGTTTGGCTGACCGGTTACAACGAAATCGAAGAAGCTTTGATCTGGATCGGGACGTCCTGACCATCCGAGTTGAAGCGCTTGGAATTTATGATTAGCCCCATTTTCCAACATCGTACCAAACTCGATCTTTTCTAGTTCTACCTGGATTCCGTAAGGCTTTAACATGTTCTGAATAACGGCTCCGAACTGTTCATTGACAGGTGAGGTGCCGATTTGTAATTTAAAGCTGAATCCATCTGGCTTTCCGCCCTTGGCCAGCAAGTCCTTAATTTCTTGTTTATTTGGCTTTTCCACTTTATCCGAATCTCCATATGCCAGGTTACCTGGTCCGAACGGAGAGTTTGCAGGTGTTCCATAGCCGTCAAGGACTACTTTGATGAAAGCATCACGGTCAACTGCCTTATTTACAGCTTGGCGAAGGTACTTATTCGTGAATGGCTCTTGTTTGGTGTTCAGGTAGAACCCCTGGTAAGCCATTCCGGCTTTAGCAACCACTTTTGCAGTCGGATTATTATCTAATCCTTTAATTTCCTTCGTCGGAACTTCATCTATGAAATCAAGTTGACCAGATTTTAAGTTTTGCACCGCTGCTGTACCGTTCGTAAATACTTTGTAATTCAATTCATCAATTTTGACTTTACCATTCCAATAGTTTTCATTCTTTTTCAACGTAACATGGTCGCCATTAACATGTTCCACGAAAACATAGGCACCTGTTCCTACAGGGTGGTTCAAGTAATCATCACCATATTTCTTCACCGCTTCAGGAGAGACCATCATTCCTGAACGATCTGTAAGGATCGAAATAAACGGAGAGAATGGTTCAGATAGCTCAATCTTCACCGTTTGCGGATCAACAACATCCACTTTTTGTACAAAATTCATTTCATTCTTACGACGAGAATTATCTGCTTTATCACGCTCGATGTTGAACTTCACAGCATCGGCATTAAATTCAGTACCGTCATGAAACTTGATTCCAGTCTTTAATTTAAAGGTATACACCTTTCCATCCGGAGAAACCTCATAGGAATCGACTAGGACAGGTACAATTTTTCCACCCTTGTCCAGGTCAAAGAGTTTATCATAGATGCTGTTTTGAACTTGGCGATCGACTAGAGCATTGGATTGGCTAGGATCTAAGCTTGGCGGATCCGCCTTCAGACTGATGTTAATCACTTTTTTGCCAGCAGGTGTGGAAGCCGCAGGCTTTTGAGCAGATTTTTCAGTCGATGCAGACTGATTCCCACCACTGCATCCGGTTATGGCGATCATCGATCCTATAATAGCTGTTGCAAATGTAAATCGAGCCTTTTTACTTAACATACTTTCTACCCCCATTTATGATTAGTTTTTATTTTTAAGCGACTATACAAATCTGAATAATATTTATTTTCTGAAATTTTATCCTAAAAAAATTGTTACCAATGAGTTCTTATTGTTGTTTTGTTTTCTCCTGCAGCTGTTCTTCATTCTCCCATTTTTCATGCAGCTTTTCATAACGAATCGCTACGTCATACAAATGTTCCCTCATCATTTGTCTCGCTAGCTCGACATTATGCTCTTTGATCGCCCGGTAAATTTTCTCGTGGAATTGGATAGTTGTTAGCTTATCCGAAATCAAAAGCATTTCTCTTTTGGCTGAGGTCAGAAAATCAGTAATAGATTCATAGACTTTCATCAAAACCTGATTTCTTGTTGCATGGACAATGGCCTGGTGAAATTTTTGGTCCGCTTCGAGAATAGGTAAATTCATTTGGATCGCTCTCTTCATCATTTCCAGTGATTGCTCCATTTGAACAAAGTCCTCTTCTTTTGCCACTTCCGCTGCTTTTCCGCAAATTTCAACTTCTAGCATCAAACGAAACTCCATGAGTTCTCGAGAACTTTTCGGATCGAGCAGAGCGGACACAACATGCTTGTGGACCATGTCGCTAAAATCCGTTTTTTTGACAAATACGCCAATCCCCATGCGCTTCTCCAAGACCTGCATATCCACCAGGCTATTTAAGGCTTCTCTCACGGATGATCTGCCTACCTTCAATGTTTCCATCAGCTCACGTTCCGAATGCAGTTTATCACCTACCTTAAACGTCCCTTTCTTAATTTCCTCCAAGACATATTCAGTTACAATACTACTAACTTTTTTCGACATGCTCAGCACCCCATTCAATTTACTCGTCTTATGTATCTTACCTGTCTTATGCGTCTTACATGTCTCACCTGTCTGATGGGTTGGTTTGATTATATTTAACATTTTTATTATTGTCAATATTTTAATAACACTAAACTTTCAGAATATTATTCTGCATCATATAGTTAACTAACTGCATTTAACAATATCTGAAGAGGAAGAAGTCGCTTAATGAAACCTTCACACGGTGGCTGCCATCGCTATAGACTGTCCTCTCTCACCTTTATGAAGTTTACATTTTCTTTTTCTACTTCATTTAAAGAGCCATCAAAGGAAGGGTCTGGATGATACCATGACTTACTTGAAAAATATGTTTGCAGATCCTGTGATTTAAAGCCATACCCATGACGTGCATAGATTTCATTTCTGGCTAAACGCAGCTGCCCTTTTGTAAGATTAGCAATGTCTTCTTCACTCACCACCCTCTTATCACTAGCAGGCAAAATATGATCTGAAGAGGAAAGATTTGAACTTTCATGACTTTTTTCTTTTGTTGAATGGTGATCATGACTAGATTGATCTTTATTTTCTACAGCTTTATCTTTTGATTGATCAATCGTTTTGGTGGCTGCTACATTCGATTTAGGTCCAGACTTATAAAAATCTTTAACCATTAAGGTAACGCTTATGACGAGCAGCAAACCTATAATCGATCCGAGTCCTACTAATAATCTCGTTTTCGAACGATTTTTCTTTATTTCCATGCGCGTTTTTAAGGTTGAGGGCATGTTCTTATTATCTTGTGCAACCCTCGAACCACAGTTTGTACAGAAATCTACTAGATTCATATATTTTTCACCACAATTTGTGCAAAAATCCATTTAAACATTCCCCTTTCTATTGAATATTCCTTAGTAAAGGACATCCAAGATTCTATACTTTGCAATCATTAATATTATAGAACAAAAAGGGGTTGGAATTATTTCAAACAGATTATTCTGATGTGACAGCACCATTTCAGGTCCTATAATTTCCTGAAAATCTCCAGTTAATCTTCCTTTCTACAAGAGAGGGATTCAGCCCACCCAAAAAAAGCGGTTTAGAACACATATTTACATGTGTCTATCCGCTTTTTTTCGGGACCTGACAGCCCTCGTTTTCAACCTTATTTCTAAAAAAGAAGAAATCTATTTTTTCATTTCGACTATTAAGGATAAGGAGGAGAGACTTTATAAATACTATCCCAAAAAAACAGAAAGGTTTCTATCCTATCATTGTCTGAAACACGTAAAAGAAGGTTTAGTATGAGAGAGGGGATATAACAAGAAGCAACATCAAGGCCTATGGAGATGCTTGCTAGAAATTTTACTTGTGTTTTAATTAATCATTAGATATTAAGGGTCAATGGCTAAAACCATGACGTCCTGTCACAACACTTTTGCCCGTACATTCTGTACATTGAAAAACTAACCGTGCAGCATTCTGTACGTCGAACCCCCAGTGATGTAAGGTTCACTCTATTGGTGGATAGAATAAAAGAAGAAACGGGAGTGAACTATTCACTTCCGTTCTTTTCACCCCATTAAGGGGAGTTTTAGGCTAATACAAGCTCTTTTTCTTCCACAAGGGATAGTAAGCGTTTTTTAATGTCTTCTGGGTTGACAGTTGTTTGGGCCACTCCACTGTCTATTGCCGCCTGTGCTACAGCTGCCGCAACGTGAGCAGCAACTCTGCGATCAAATGGATCTGGAATTACATAGTCTGCATGAAGCTCATGATCTGGAATGAGTTCGGCAATGGCGTAAACTGCTGCTAACTTCATTTTTTCATTGATTTCTGTTGCGTATACGTCCAGCGCACCGCGGAAAATACCAGGGAAGGCAAGAACATTGTTGACCTGGTTCGGAAAGTCGGACCGACCTGTACCGACTACTTTAGCACCCGTATCTTTTGCTTCTTGGGGCATAATTTCAGGGATTGGATTTGCGAGAGCAAAAATGATTGAATCATGATTCATGGACTGAATCATTTCTTCATTGATAGCACCGGCAGCCGATACACCTACAAAGACATCGGATCCAACCATCGCATCTTTTAATGTTCCTTGTTTCTTCTCTCTATTTGTGATAAGTGCCATTTCTTCTTTAAAAGGATTCATGCCGACAGGGCGACCTTTATAGATAATTCCTTTTGTGTCACATAAAATCACATCTTTTACACCCATTTGCAGTAAAAGCTTCACAATCGCTACACCAGCAGCACCTGCTCCATTGACAACAACACAAATTTCTTCCAACTTCTTATCTACAAGCTTAAGGGCGTTAATCAACCCGGCTGCTGTTACAATCGCTGTTCCATGCTGGTCGTCATGGAAAATAGGGATGTTGCAAGCTTTTCGTAATTGTTCTTCAATCTCAAAGCATTGCGGTGCTGCAATGTCCTCCAAGTTGACGCCTCCAAATGTAGGCTCTAACAATTTAACCACTTCTACGATTTTATCAGGATCAGTCGTATTCAGGCAAAGAGGGAATGCATCGACATCGGCAAATGTTTTGAATAACAATGCTTTTCCCTCCATAACAGGCATGGCAGCTTTTGGGCCAATATTTCCAAGTCCGAGTACAGCTGTTCCGTCTGAAACGACGGCAACAAGATTACCCTTCATCGTATAGTCATATACTTTGCTTTCATTTTCATAAATTTCTAGGCAGGGTTCTGCAACGCCGGGTGAATAAGCAAGACTTAAATCGTTTGCATTGCGTACTGCGACTTTTGAGTGAACACCAAGCTTTCCTCGATTTTCTTTGTGCATCTTTAATGCTTCTTCACGTAAAGTTGACATACAATGTCTCTCCCTGTTTTTAATTTTGTTTCCATACTGCTAGCCTATATAACGAAAGAATATATAACTTTGGGCTTCAGCCCATTTTATTCTTAGTTATCATGGTAAAGATCTTAAACAGCAACTAAATCAACACCATAATCATTATAATAAACAATCTCGGAAAGAATCTTACAGCCTTTAATGTTTTCGAAAGCTTTTCTTGCTTCTTCTTCTGTGTCAAATTCAAACATGCTAATAGTTGAATTTGAATAGAGAGTGATGACCCACATAAAAATATCCCCCAATTAAAAGATAATTTTTCTTCTTTTTCCACAGACTGATAGGTAATTTCAAAAGCACCATGTTTTTTACTTATCATACTGAATCTACTTTTTTTATTGCTTTTCTGTTCTTACATCTTGAATAAGCTGTTACTCTCTTTCAAAAAGGGCGGCACCAGCAATCCCAGGGTTTGTCAGCTCATAAGGATTTAATATGAGATCAAGCTCTTCTTCTGTTAATACATCATATTGCAGGCATAGCTCGCGTACGGATTTTCCTTTTAAAATAGCTTCCCGTGCGATGCGTGCAGCCACTTCGTATCCAATATGCGGATTTACAGCTGTAATAATTCCTACGCTTTTTTCTACATATTCTTTTAATCAGTCTTCGTTTGCTTCAATGCATTCGTGCATGTTCGTTTTTCAAGTTGAATTCCCCCATCTATATCTTGCTCACTTATGATGTTAAGAAAGATTAAGCAACATTTGTCTGCTTACTGGAGTCAAGTGATTTGATATAATCATTTGCTTTCTGTTCATTGAATTGACCTTCCCATTTAGAAATAACAACTGCCGCAAGCGAGTTACCTACGACGTTAACCGCTGTTCTCGCCATATCTAAAAGACGGTCAATACCAGCGATAAACGCTAATCCTTCTACCGGAATTCCAACTGTACCGAGCGTTGCCAACAATACAACAAACGACACTCCCGGAACCCCCGCTATTCCTTTAGATGTTACTATCAATACAAGTAATAAAGAGATTTGGTCGCCAATCGATAAATCAATGCCATACATTTGCGCAATAAACATGGCCGCTAATGCTTGATATAAAGTAGACCCATCTAAGTTGAAAGAATAGCCTGTTGGGATAACGAACGAAGTGATTCCTTTTGGGCATCCGAATTTCTCCATTTTAGTCATAATACGAGGTAATACAGTCTCAGAACTAGCCGTTGAATAAGCAAGGATCAGTTCATCTTTTAATAACTTAATAAAATGAATAATGTTAATGCCTGCCCATCTTGCGACAAGTCCTAAAACAACTAACACAAAGAAAATCATCGTTGCATAAACAAGAATCATTAACTTACTTAATGGGATCAGTGATTGAACACCGAATTTTGATACCGTTATACCAATTAATGCAAATACACCAAATGGAGCAAACTTCATGATTTGGTTTGTCACAAAGAACATTGCTTCAGCTGTACCATCGAAAAACTTTAAGACCGGTTTTCCTTTTTCACCTATGGCTGCCACTCCTAGTCCAAATAAAACAGAGAAGAAAATAATGGCCAACATGTTTCCTTCTGTCATTGCTGCAATGATGTTCGGAGGAACGATGTTGACGAAAGTTTCAGCAAAACCGTGGCTTTTCGTCGTTTCGGTTGTTGCTACATAACTGCCGATATCTGTCTTCTGTAAGGATGACATGTCAACGCCGCTGCCGGGTTGAAAGATATTTGCCGCTAACAATCCAATTAGAATGGCAATAGTCGTAATGACTTCAAAATATAAAATCGTTTTACCACCGAGTTTACCAAGCTTTTTCATATCCCCAACCCCGGCAACACCGACAATTAAGCTTGAGACAACAATTGGAATCACAATCATTTTGATTAAGCGAATAAAAATATCTCCAATCGGCTTGAGGAATCCTTCAATATTTGGATTTCCATAAAAGGCAGCTCCAACCGCGATTCCTAAAATGAGACCAATTACAATCTGCCAGGCTAGGCTAAGTTTTAGTTTTTTCATCCCATACACCCCTTCAAGTTTATTTCTAATATGAGTGTAAGCGATTACATACAAAAACCTACCGAATCATACGAAAACCTACAAATAATTATTAAAAAATAAAAAATTTTCTCATAACTATTTCAATTTTCCAAAGGTTTGAGTACAATGTGTAATGTTTGTACAATATGTAATGTTTGTACAATGTAATGTAAGGAGGTGTCCGAATTGAAGGAACGAATTTTAGCAGTCGTATTGATGATGATTACCGTACCGCTCGCTGGAGAGTTTAAATTCTATCCGTTCAATGATGCATTCCGCGTCAGCCTGGGGACACCGGCATTTTTCTTGTTTTTGTTATTAGGCAGGGGCATTCACCCGATTATTGTAGGAATTTTGACTGGGACAAGTGTGTTTGTGTTTCGGTTTTTGCTTGCAGTCATAATCAGGGATATACCGGTTGAAGATGCGATATACCATCATTTTCCAGCATTCTTTTATTACGTCGTGTACGCCTTCATGTTTCATTTTACAAAGCTGAATGATCAGCATAACAAGCCGTTTATGATTGGATTACTAGGCGTGGTCATTGAATTTTGGGCAAGCTTGTCGGAAATGGCGATTCGATCCTCGTTAGCGGATCAAACCATTTCATTTTATTCAATCGAACAAATTATCTTTATCGCGTTTATTCGAAGTTTTTTTGTACTTGGTTTTTTTAACATTTTTAAACTGAGAGAAGCAAAATTGGCAGAGGAAGAGCAGCGCAGACAAAACGAGCAAATGCTGCTGTTCATTTCGAATTTGTATGAGGAATCTGTTCAGCTTAAGAAAACGATGCAAAATGCAGAAGAAATCACCCGCATATGTTACGATTTTTATCGTAGGTTGAAATCGGGAGATTATCATGGTCATGATGCCCAAACCGCACTGCAAATCGCAGGTCTCGTGCATGAAATGAAAAAAGATAATCAGCGAATTTATGCTGGACTATCCAAGTTGATGTCCTCTGAAAAGCTAGAGGACTACATGAGCATTGAGCAGCTGAGTAACATTATGTTTGTTTCCAATAGAAGGTATGCGGAGTTATTGAATAAACACGTTTCGTTTTCCCTGCAAGTGGAAGAAGAACATCCGCCATATCATGTATACATGGTGTTATCATTGATAAATAACTTGATCTCAAATGCGGTGGAAGCCATTGAACAAGAGGGACATGTATCGTTGTATGTCATTCGAAGAGACCGGATGGTAGAATTTCATGTCTGTGATAATGGACCAGGCATTGCGCCGAAGCTGAAAGAAGTCATTTTTAAAGAGGGGTTTACAACGAAGTATGATGCTTGCGGCAATCCTTCCACAGGCATTGGACTTTCGTATGTGAAACAAACCGTCGACAAGCTTGGCGGACATATTAAGCTAATAGAAAGTCATAAAGAAACCGTATTTGTTATCGAGATTCCAATTGAGGCGATGATACAGAAAGGATAGGTCATATGAATTACTTCATTATAGACGATGATCCAGCTATTAGAGCGATGCTGACAGACATGATTGAGGATGAGGATTTAGGAAAAGTGGTGGGTGAAGCTGAAGACGGATCATTGGTGGACAATGGATTGCTTGCGCTCAAAAAAGTAGAAGTGGTGCTCATTGATTTACTGATGCCAAAAAGGGATGGCATTGAAACAATTCGTGTTCTTTCTTCTGAATTCCAGGGGAAATTCGTGATGATTTCGCAAGTGGAGGTAAAGGAGCTCATAGGGGAAGCATATAGTTTAGGAGCAGAATACTACATCACAAAACCGTTAAACCGCCTTGAAATCGCAGGAGTGTTAAAAAAGGTAAACGAAAAGGTGATTCTGGAAAAATCAATTCGAGGAATACAAGAATCGTTAACATTATTTACAGTTCATCAGTCGCCTCCATCCAGCTCTTCTCATACAAAAAATTTAATCGAAGCAGGCGGTTCATTGATTTCGGATTTAGGGATAATCGGAGAAAGCGGCAGTGAAGACTTGATGAAGATTTTAGAATTCCTGCAGGATCAAAAACAAAAGTTCGGATCCCTCTACAACTTTCCGCCTCTAAAAGAAATATTTTATGAAAATGCCAAAAAAAAGCTTGGAGAACAGGCTGCCGAGGCGGAAATACAAAAAGAAATGAAAGCCTCCGAACAACGGGTTCGCAGAGCTATTCACCAGGTGCTCATCCATATTGCCTCATTAGGATTAACAGATTACACGAATCCAAAATTTGAAGCGTATTCATCCACGTTTTTCGATTTCTCGGAAGTCCGAAAGAAAATGTTGGAGCTTGAAGATAAAAGTGAAAGAAGCACCAATCAAAGCCGAATCAACATGAAAAAATTCATTCAATCGCTCTACATGGAAGCACAGCAGTTGGTGGATTAGCCAATAAATTTGTTTCTTGCAAATCGCAGGGATTGTAAAAGTGTTCCAGTCCTGTTGTAACAAGGTGTGCGGGTTGAGGCACTAGCCCGTTTCTTCAATCTCACCGCATAATATGAGATTCAGTAAGGGAAGCTATACTTCTATTTGTAATCTACGAATTATTTGCACCTGGTAATTTCACCAAAAAATTTCATTTTATCCTTCTTTTTAACTGAGGGGGATTCAGCCCACCCAAAAAAAGCGAATTAGAACCCACATTTACATGTGTCTAATCCGCTTTTTTTCAGGACCTGACAGTCCTCGTTTTCAACCTTATTTCTAATTACACTCTGTTTATCTCTTCTGCCGGCTTTTTAAAAGTATTAAATATTGAATTTGACTTCTGCTTCCTTCCTGGCTCTGTTACATTCATTCTTGATTCTAGTTTGCCGGAGAGGAAAGAGAAGATTAACACAAGAACAAAATAATACAATCCTACAATCACATACGAATTCAATTGTTGAAAGCTGGATGCCGCGACGCTAAGGCCCGCCCCCCACAAATCCGCCATGCCCACGTAGGCAACAAGAGAAGAGTCCTTTAAACAAATGATGAACTGGTTACTGAGTGAAGGGATGGCTGATTTAAACGCTTGGGGCAGAATGATTCTTCTCATTGCCAACGGATAGGACATTCCAAGTGATCTTGCAGCTTCCATTTGCCCGCGGTCAACAGATTGAATGGCCCCGCGAAAGATCTCGGCAATATAAGCCCCGCAATGAATAGCCAAGCCAATCGCTCCGGCCCAGAACTGCGACAGAGTCACAATCGATGTGATGCCAAAATAAAGAACCGCAATCTGAACAATAAGCGGAGTTCCACGGATCACGGTGATATAGACATGTGCAATAAAGTTCAAAAATTTGTTATTAGAGAGACGAAAAAAGGCAAAGATTAAGCCAATAAGACAGCCAATCAGAAGAGAGATAATGGTAACCTTAAGCGTAAGCAACGTTGCCTCAAAAAAAAGCTGATAATTGGAAAGAAGAATTTCTAGCAAATGGATTCACCCCACATATGATCTGTTATCAGGTGCCCCTCGAGGGCACCCTTTTTCACCCTAGTTGTTTGTTCCTAAAATGTTGCGGCCAAAATATTTATCAGAAATCTTGTCATAGGTTCCGTCTTTTATGATTTCATCCATAGCCTTGTTCAGCTTGTCCATTAATTCCTTATCCTCTTTCCTGACGGCAATCGCTTGATCATCATGTGTCATAGGCTTTCCAACATCCTTGATTTTAACGGTGCCTGACTTGATAATCGGCAGTCCGACCATTCGATCGGTTATCGCAGCGTCAATTCTCTTGGAAGGAAGATCCATAAGAGCCACTAAATCTGTATCATATTCAACAATGTTTTCTTTTGATGTATATTTTAACGCCAGATCCTTATAAGGCGTTCCCTTGGCCACCCCGATACGCTTCCCTTTCAAATCATCCGGAGATTTGATATCTGTATTATTTTCCGATACGAAAACCTGTGAGCCTGATCTGTAATATGGATTTGAAAAGTCAACCACCTTTTTTCGCTCATCCGTAATCGTCATGCTGCCCAGGATGGCATCGTATTTTTTGGCTTGTAGGCCTTGGATGATCGTTTCCCAAGGATTCGTTACCGGAACGGCCTTCATTCCCATTTTTTTAGCAAGTGCCTTGCCGATCTCAACATCAAATCCCTTCAGTTCGTTGCTTTCTTTATAATTAAACGGTTTGAACAACCCACTCATGGCATAGTGAAACTCTTTTTTCTCTGCAGAATTCGACTGAGAAACTTGTTCTTTCGCTCCACACCCTGACATGATCAAAACTCCAGCCATACAGGCTGCTACAAGACTGATAATTGACTTTTTCATTTTTTCTTCCCCCTTATCATTGGCTATAGAATACTGTTAAGAAATTGCTTTGCTTTTTCATGCTGCGGATTTTCAAAAAACGTCTTAGGTGCCCCCTGTTCAAGAATCTGTCCATCTCCCATAAAGACAACACGATCCGCTACTTCCCGAGCAAATCCCATCTCGTGAGTAACAATTACCATAGTCATCCCTTCATTGGCCAGTTCTTTCATGACCTGCAAAACTTCCCCTACCAATTCTGGATCAAGCGCGGAGGTTGGCTCATCAAAAAGCATTACATTGGGTTTCATGGCAAGCGCACGAGCGATGGCAAGCCGCTGCTTCTGTCCCCCGGACAATAAATTCGGATATGTATTGGCCTTATCGCCTAATCCCACCTTCTCCAGAAGACTATAGGCCGCTTTCTTCGCATCCTCCTTTCTTTCTCTTTTTACATGCATCGGGGCTTCGATGATATTCTCCAGCACTGTTTTATGTGGAAAGAGATTGAAATGTTGAAAGACCATCCCAACTTCTGCACGTACGCGATTTAAATCCGTTTTCCCCGGATCGATCTGTTCGTTGTTTATCCATACCTCTCCTTTATCATAAACTTCAAGGAAGTTAATGCAGCGCAGCAATGTACTCTTTCCTGAACCGCTGGCTCCCACCAATACCACCACTTCCTTCGGCTGAACCGACAAATCGATTCCCTTCAGCACCTCCAATGAATCAAATGACTTGTATAATTGCTTTACCTGAATCAACAAGACCCCCCCTTTTCTATAATTAAAAACGGATTCAAACTAATGAAACATCATAAATGATAGAATATCACTCTATTATAATAATAAATTCCGAAAATTTCAAATTGCTTATAAATTGCAAGCGGATACAAATGTGATTAATATTGAATGTTTGTTATTTTCTGGTGTTCTCTTTTTCAATTCTCCTTTCTACTAAGATAATATTCTAATAATTATAATTATTCATGAAATAGATGAATAAATCAATTATATCCAATTCATTTTAGGGGGGTTCTTTGGAGAAGGTCATATTCAGTAACAATAGAACAAACAGCGCTTGGATTCTAGTAATCCAAGCGCATAATCCATTACTCTATTTATTGCCACAAGCTCCGCGAATAAAATTTTTTTGTTTCGCTGCAAGGAATTCCAGCTCTCCAGATGATGGTCTTTCTAAGTGTTGGACCTAATAGCGCTAAAGGTCTTAGATATTTCACAAACAATATTAAGATTGAATGGTTCTATGATGGCCATTGGACCATACACGATAGTAGTTCAGTTATTAACTCTTCTCTTTATACTTTTTTAGGTTTCTAAAACATCTGTTTATTCCATGATTCATATAGACTAGCACTAGCCATCGTCTTTAACGAGGCCTTAAAATAGGCTTCGCTTTTTGTATTTGGATTCACTTGAAAACAAGTTAAATCACACACAACAGGGACGGTTCTCATGGTCCAAATGAGATTAGTTCCGTCCACAAGTTCGGGGCGTGACAGGCATGGAGATTTAGTTTCTTACTATTAAGCTATTGCTTCTAAATTCGCTCATTAAATGGTTAAATTCGCTCATTAAAGCCCAAAATCCGCCCATAAAACTCGAAGATTCGCTCATAAAACTCAAAAATTCGCCCATTAAAGGGTCAAATCGTTTAATAAATCATAAATGCGCAACTATTGAAGTGTAATTTTACACAAAATATCATTTAAACTAGCCCTCCATGAGTAATCCTCTCAAACTTCAGATTAATATAACTCAATAATGGGTTCTTACTTTGCAGCTTCGAAGATTCATTGGCCGATAAAATGCTAGTTTCGCTGATAAAAGTGGGATTTCCGCTGATAAAAGTCGGTTTTTCGCTGATAAAATGATCCAGTTCGCTGATATCCTTCAATAATTCGCTGATAAGCTGCTCATTGAACTAATTCCCCCCTCCGGGCTCCCTCCTCCGCCTAAAAGTTAGCTTTATTTATGCAAATTTGGCTTTTATTTGCGGATTCACTGCTTTTATTTGCGGATCGTCCACGAAATCTCGAAAACTACTATTAAATTGCCCTGAGAGACGCTATCCTCCAGGGCTTTTTTCAATTTATTTAAAATTCTCTTCTCCCTCCCCTGTCCTTTTTGCCGACTTTTTTCTATATATAAGGTGAAAGGTGGTGAGAGACAATGGCACTAGCGTTATTAGAAGTAACGAAGCTTCGTATCGTATTTGAAGCAGGCATGGATGACGAGGGAAATCCCATCCTCAAATCGAAAACGTTTAGCAATGTCACCAAGGCAGCTACTGCAGATCAATTATCGCAAGCTGCACTAGCAGTTGCAGTTCTATGCAATGACACGCTAAACAAAGTGGAGCGGAATGATAGCATCGCAATTCTAGGTTAATAGTCTAACAAAATAATAAAGTGAAGGGAGGTGAAAGAAATGGCAAAAACATTGGAATTGCAATTTGCCACGGAGTTTGGAAAGACGGCGAGCCTTTCCGTTGATAACCCAAAAGAGCCAATCGATGAAGAAGTCGTAAAATTATCGATGGCGCAGATTATTGCATCTGAGGTTTTCACCACTAGCAGTGGCAAGTTTGTAGCTGCAAAAGGAGCAAGAGTGATCGACCGCAATGTGACGGATTACGTGATTGCTTAATAAGGAAAAGAGGCCGGATTCATGATGAACCAGCCTCTTTTTATCAATAATGGAAGGAGAGGAGAAAAGTGGAGCAGTTGATTCCAATCATCAGCCAAGTGGGATTCCCCATCGTTGTGACGCTCTATTTGCTTTACCGGATTGAAGCAAAGCTTGATTTGGTCGTCCAATCGATACAGACACTTCCTGAGCGGATGAGGGAGCGTACCTAAAAAAGAGAAACCACCTAGCCTCTACTATTAAGTAGATCCAAGGTGGTTTTTTGTTTTTAATCTTTCACTTTCCACAATCTAAAAGCCTATCAATCTTAGACAAATTTCGGGGCGTGACAGTGGAATCTTACTTGCAATTGTCTTCAAGTTTTTGCATCAGAACCCAAAGAACTAACTGGTATTAAAACAATCATTTTTTTAATTTTCATTTTTTTGTGAGTTTTTGTAGTTTTTAGTAGTTCTTATTATAAATTAAAATTATCCTTTTTTAGAACAAATATGAAAGCGCTTAATGAGATTTATCCCGAATTAACGGGCAGTAAGATCCCACTGATGGAAGTTTCACTTTAATTTTTGCCAATCACACGTTATATGGAGGAATTTCTAATGAAGAAACTAACTACAAAGAAAAAAGTTGCTCTCACCACACTAGCATTAATGTCAACCGGGATTATCACCATCTCTTCAAGTTACACTGGTGCATCGCATCCTGTTGAAGCTAAACAGATTACAACATCTAATACAACCAATCCTGTTGAGAAAAAATTACCTAACATTAAAATTCTGGCAACGGGTGGCACCATCGCAGGAACTGGTTCTACTTCTACCCAAACAACCGGCTATCAGGCTGGCGTCCTAACCCCAAATCAACTAATAGAAGCAATTCCTACAATAAAAGATATTGCTAACCTTTCCACTGAGCAGGTATCACGCATTGATTCTGGTACGTCTAACACTAATGCCATAATGGTCAAACTGGCGAAGGAAGTCCAAAAGGAATTGGATGATCCAAAGTGTGACGGTGTTGTCATCACCCACGGTACCGACACAATGGAGGAAACGGCTTACTTTCTCAACCTGACTGTTCATTCTGACAAACCGATCGTCGTGGTTGGTTCAATGCGCCCCTCTACGTCAATCTCTGCTGACGGTCCGTTGAACCTGTACAACGCTGTAGCACTTGCTGGTTCCAAAGAAGCTCGCGGCAAGGGCGTCCTGATCACCCTGAATGACAAGATTGGAAGTGCTCGCGACACATTTAAAACTAATACCACCGACGTTGATGCTTTCAATAATCCGGAGCTCGGCTCCCTCGGCATTATACAAGGCGGTAATCCCTATTTCTATAACCTGCCAATTAAAAAGCACACCACTGAGTCCGAGTTTGACATTCGCAAGATCACTGAAGACAATCTACATCGTGTTGATATTGTTTATTCACATGCCAATGATGACCGTGTAATAGTTGACGCTACGGTTGCTGCCGGTGCGAAGGGAATTATCCACGCTGGTACTGGTAACGGTTCTATCCATGAAAAAACGCTTCCGGGTCTGCAGGATGCTGTAAAGAATGGTGTTGTCGTTGTTCGTGACACCCGTGTACCAGTAGGCATGGTTACTCACGAACAAATTGACGTAGACAACCACTTCGTCAATTCTGGCAACATTAACCCTCAAAAAGCTCGTATTCTGTTGATGTTGGCACTCACCAAAACCGAAGACTCTAAGAAGATCCAAGAGTATTTCAACGAATACTAAGGCAGGAGGGAAATTGATACGATACAAATTCAATTGAATAATCAAGTTGTAGAACTCTACACAACAAAAGGAGAAGAGAAATTGTCTGAGGATGATTTCTCTTCTTCTTTTTTAGTTTGCTTTGTTATTTAAAATGTTTAATTATTTTTATTATTATTAATTGTTAGTTTTTTATCTTTAGCAATTTCCGAAAAAACTAGGGTGTGACAGGTATGCTAATTTAAGAAGCTACTTTTCCCAATTGATCTATTGGTTCTTTTACACGTTCAACTTTGCCAACTAGGAAGATGTAAGACAATGCTCCCGTTAGGGTTACACACGCAATGAAGGTTAGTGCAGGGGCAAAGTTACCGCCTTTTACCAAGAATCCAATAACAATTGGAATAATGATAGAGGCCGTACCACCGATGAAGTTAAATACCCCTCCAGCAATTCCAATTAATCGTTTTGGAGCTAGAAGTGAAACGAAAACCCAAGTGATGGATGCGAAACCGTTACCAAAAAAGGCAATAGACATAAACATCACGATTAATCCAGAACTATCAACATAATTCGCACCGATAATTGAGGTTGACAATAATAAACCAGTGATAATTGGTGCTTTTCTTGCTTTATCTTTCGAAACACCCTTTTTCACAAGGAAATCAGAAAGAAAACCGGCTGATAAAACACCCACGAAGGCAGCGAGAAACGGCAATGACGATAAAAATCCTGTTTTAATAAAACTTAATCCTCTATATTCCACTAGATAGGTAGGGAACCATGTCAAAAAGAACCAAAGTGTGGAGCTCACTGCAAATTGTCCAATAAAAATGCCCCACAATTTTCTACTACTCAAAATTATACGGAAATCCTTTGCTCCAATTTTAACCTTTTCTCCCTTTTCTGACGCTTCAATAAATCCGTCTCCTTCTCGGATATAGTCAAGTTCCGCTTGATTGACCTTTTTACTTTTATTTGGATCGCGATAGAAAATATACCAAAGAACTGACCAAGCAAGACCAACGATACCGGCAATGATGAACAATCCCCGCCAGCCAAAGGATTGCTGTAGGAAGATAAGGGTTGGTGTTAAAAAGGCTAGTCCAATAAATTGACCAGAAGTGTAAATGGAAATCGCTCTAGCTCGTTCATTTTCTGGAAACCAGCTAGCCGCTACCTTACTGTTTGTTGGAAAAGCAGGGGCTTCAAACACACCCAAACCTACACGTAATAAAAACATTCCAGAGAAACCGCTTGCAAACCCTTGCAATAAAGTCATAATAGAAAATCCTGCAATACCAATAGCGTGAGTGTTTCGGTTTCCTAACTTATCTAAAACCCAGCCGCCAGGAATTTGCAGGGCACAATAGGTCCAGCCAAAAGCAGAGAAAATTAAGCCCATTGTGACGGAGTCTATTCCTAATTCCTTTGTTATAAAAGGAGCGGCTATGGATATATTGCTACGGTCCATATAGTTAACAATGACCGTTATGAACAACATGAACACAACACCATAACGAACCTTCGTCGCTTTATTATTCATTTTTCTCATCCCCTTGTAGGTAATTTTTTTCATCCTTTTAACGTTCAATCAATACATCTTTCGACATACGCTTAGAGGACTTACCTTTGCCGTATTACCCCTGTGTTCAAAGGTAAGCCCCAGCACATGTTCACCCTTTCAAAAAAGGATTACCACTCAGCTACACTGCCATCACGATGGCGCCAAACTGGATTTTGCCATTGATGACCTTCTTTAGCCATTTTACGAACAAACTCCTCATTCACTTCAATACCAAGACCTGGGCCTTGTGGAATTTTCACATAACCGTTTTCATAATCAAAGACAGTTGGATCCTTTAGGTAGTCTAATAAATCACTGCCCTGGTTATAGTGAATTCCCAAGCTTTGTTCTTGGATAAACGCATTATGTGCAGTGGCATCTACTTGTAAGCACGCAGCTAAAGCGATGGGTCCTAATGGACAATGCGGAGCAGCGGCAACATCATATGCCTCAGCCATGCTAATAATCTTTTTACATTCAGTAATACCGCCAGCATGAGATAGGTCAGGCTGGATAATATCCACGTACCCACCTTGTAATAACGGTTTAAAATCCCATCTTGAGAACATACGCTCACCCGTTGCAATCGGAATCGAAGTTAACGAAGCAATTTCCTTTAGTGCCTCATTATTCTCTGGCAAGACAGGTTCTTCAATAAACATAGGATTAAATTCTTCAAGGGCTCTAGCCAATACTTTTGCCATTGGTTTATGTACACGGCCGTGAAAATCAATACCAATTCCAATATTTCTTCCAACAGCCTCACGAACAGCGGCCACGTTTTCTAGTACTCTATCAATCTTGTCATAGGAATCAATGTATTGTAATTCTTCGGTTCCATTCATTTTAACCGCTTGAAACCCTCTTTCTACACATTCCTTCGCAGCCCGGGCTGTATCACTTGGGCGATCTCCGCCAATCCATGAATACACTTTGATCGAATCGCGGCATGCTCCGCCTAGTAACTGGTAAACTGGGGCATTGAAATATTTCCCTTTGATATCCCAGAGAGCTTGGTCAATACCAGCAATCGCACTCATTAAAATAGCGCCGCCTCGGTAAAAGGCACCTCGGTACATAACATTCCAATGATCTTCAATTCTTAAAGGATCTTTACCTATTAAATAAGTCATCATTTCATCAACTGCAGCTTTTACGGTTGCCGCTTTACCTTCGATGACCGGCTCTCCCCAACCAACAATACCTTCATCTGTCTCAATTTTTAAGAATAACCAGCGTGGTTGGACTGTGAATAATTCATAACCTGTTATTTTCATAATGAACACTCTCCATTTAATAGTAGTATTAGTTTTTAGCTGCTAATGTAAATTGCTTTGCTTTTTCCGTTAAACGCACTAAATACTCCTCTGTTATTTCCTCTTTTGTATTCACAAGAGAACTACCAATTCCGAGTCCTGCAGCACCAGCAGCAAGATAGTCCTTGATATTATTTAAGCCCACACCGCCTGTTGGCAATAAAGGAATTTGTGGCAGTGGTCCCCGCATATCCTTAATAAACTTCGGACCTAAAGTCGTTGCCGGAAAAACTTTAATAATATCGCCGCCTTGTTCATAACCCTCTAAAATTTCAGTCGGAGTGTATGCAGCAGGAATACTCACCGCACCATATCTTTTGGTCATCCGAATCGTTTCAGCCTTTAACGTCGGAGATAGAATAAATTGAGCACCTGCAAGAAGGGCACTTCGAGCAGATTCTGGATCCAAAACAGTTCCTGCACCTACGGCCATTTCTTTACCAAATGTATCAGCGACCATCTCAATGGCAGATAGCGCTTTCGGGGAATTCATCGTGATTTCAACGACTCTTATCCCCCCTTCATATAAGGATCGAACAATGTTTAATGTATCCTCAGGGTTTGCTCCGCGAATAATAGCGATTAATTTGTGATCTAAGATTTTTTGCAGTGTACTCATTAGACATTCCCTTCCTTCTTAAAAACTAGCGATTGACTTCATCCCTTAAATTTGATTGAGTAAATTTCTCCAATTCAATCCTGTCCGGTAGTCCTTCTATATCACCGTTTATGGTAGCAACCATAGCACCGATCGCGCAGCCTCGTTTCACAGCCTCTCCAATAGATAGGCCATCGAGAAATCCAGAAAGTACTCCTGCAGCAAAACCATCTCCTGCTCCGACTGGATCGGCTACGTTTTTAACTGTAAAACTATCAATATATCCTTTTTCAGCTGCTGTAGAATAATAAGCCCCTTTTTCGCCAAGCTTGACGATAACGGTCTCTGCACCTAAAGCCAGTAAGGAACGAGCTGCTTTTTCACAATCCCTTGTGCCAAACAAAAATTCACATTCACCAATCCCGGGTAAGACAATGTCTGATTTCCCTGCAATTTCTAAGATGGTTGCCCTTGCTTCATCATCTTCCCACAGCTTCCTGCGAATATTTGGGTCAAACACAACCTTTACCCCGTTGTTCTTCGCAATTTCAATCGCATGAAAGATAGATTCTCTGCAAGATTGACTAAGAGCCGGCGTAATCCCCGATATGTATAAGTATTTCGCCTGGGCGATATACTCTTGATCTATATCAGTAGGAGCGAGCTGACTCGCTGCTGAATTTTTTCGGTAATAGTAAATATTAACCCGATCCTGATTGATGATTTCTTTAAAAAATACACCAGTTGGGGCGTTCTCATCCAAAGCTACTCGACTAACATCAACGCCCTCTCCGCGGACGGAAGTTAAAATAAGTGCTCCAAATTCATCTCTCCCTAGCCGACTAATCCACCCCGCCTTATGGCCAAGTTTAGCTAACCCAATAAGTGTATTCGTTTCAGCACCGGCTATCTTTGAGGTAAATTGGTTTGAATAACGCATTTTTCCAGGTGTATTTGGGGTTAATAAAACCATTGTTTCCCCAATACTTATAACATCCATGTACTCACCTTGTTTCTTATAAAATACATCCCATACTTTCAGATATTTTCTTTGATGTCCAAAGGACGCGTTCCACTACCTCTGCTTTTTGAGCCAGCATTCGTTCTTTTGGACCTGCCACACTAATAGCAGCTTGAATCCTTCGGTCCGCACCAAAAATAGGAGCTGCCACACAATATAATCCTTCTTCATTTTCTTCATCATCAATGGTGTAGCCAATTAATGAATACTGATATAGTTCTTTCTCTAACTCTTCCCGATTGGTGATGGTTTTCGCGGTGATCGGAACTAATTCAACCCGATCTAAGATGCTTTTTCTTTCCTCATCTGCCATATTCGCTAAAAAGGTTTTACCTAACCCCGTACAATAAAGCGGTTTACTGTATCCCGTTTGAGCGGTTGTTCGAATCGATCGATTACTGTTTATTTTAGTAAGATAGACCAGATCCTCCCCTGACAGCGTTGCCATAAATACCGTTTCCTGGACACTTTGCATGAGTTTTTCAAGAAATGGCTTTGCTTGAAGAGAAATATCTAAGTTCTCCATAGCCATGGTGCCAATGTGAACTAACTTTGCTCCAAGCTTATATTTCTTCATGTTGTCTAAACTTAAATACCCTTGTTTTAAAAGAGTGCCAATAAGGTTCGATGTGCTGCTTTGCGGAAATAAAAGTTTTTCACTAATCTCTTTAATCGATAACCCATCAGGATTATTTGCTAGTAATTCAAATACCTGGAGAACTCGTTCAGCCGATTTTACCGACATACTCTCCCTCCTTCTTTTAAAATCACATATGCGATGTTAAATCCTATATGTGATTATTACAGACACATAATAGCACCACTCCATCCCTCCGTCAACCGGTTAATGCAACCGTTCGCAAAAAATAATGACTCCATAGGTCTGTTTCTTTCGGGGACAATCGGGAGTTTTGCACACAAATATGCAGCCATTCGACTAAATACCAAATGGGTTATACTAATCAAACGTTTGGTTGAAACAGCTGCAAGTACTGACCTATATGGGTTTTCCCGGCTAAGGGGCGGAAGATTGTCGAGAACCGTTTGTTAATTTCGCAGGAAATAACCCAATTTCCCACAAAATCAGATAGGTTTCTATTAAACTTACATAATTCTATTAATTGCCCGTCCTTTCCCTATTACACAAACGATTGGTTAAAACTCCCCTCAGTATCTACCATGACTGGACTTATCGCTTCAAATACCTGAAAAGAATGTCGATAGCTGTCTCCAACAGTTCCTTTTTTAAAAAGGAACCCAGGTGGGCAGCTGAATTAGGATTTCCCCCCATTCACATATGCGGCTTGTTACTGAATGTTCTCTAGTAAACCCAGTTAACAGAATCAATATAGAAGGTTATTAAAAATGAGGAATAACGAACTAACACCCCTTCCGGGTTGAAAACCTGGCAATATCGAAGAATTAGAGCAGAATTCACAATGCACAAGGCACTGCTTTAATTACTAAGGTTAAAAAGCCATATACATCTTCACCAACGAGTCCTGTTAGAGAACGGAAGGGTGTTGGTATCTATGCGGATTGGCTTCCATTACCCTCCTCATTTGGGACGTATGATCAATATGAGGGATTTGCACAAATAAAAGGTGAAATCAGTTGGCGATTTAAGATGTATTTAGTTAAGGAGGACGCTCCAAGATGGTTTGGCGATAACCCTTCGGCGGGTAAAATTGATGAGATATCTTCGAGGCTGCCAGTGAATGCAAGTGTGGAAGTACGTCTTTCAAATTCAAAAACGAACAAGTTAGGACCAGTTATCTTGCAAAGCACCCTTTATGGATGCCATAAATAAAGTGGATTGCTTAAATTTGGGTTCCTATGGATACTGTCATTTGTACAAAGGAATTAAATAATGAGGATGAACCCAAAATGGGTTTATCCTTTTATTATGATTACAGAGTAAGATTGTGAAGAAATGTACTTAAAGTAACGGAGCATTTAGTTGATTAAGGAATTTAATACAACATCGCGTATACAGCTTATTAGGACTAAGTGAGTTTATGTAAAATAATGATTCCTTTATGTGTCTTTTGTCATACTGCTAAACAAGATGGTTATGTTATAAATATATTAAATAGTAATATTACTGAAAAGAGGAATTTCTATAATGAATGAGATATGTATTCACAAAATGGAATGGATTCCCATGCCTGTTATAGGTTTTGAAGGGAAACTATTAATAGAGCATAAAAATGGCGGTTTAAAGATGGTAAAAATAATGCCTGGATCTGTATTTCCACTTCATCAGCACCCTGATAAAACCGAATTTGCATATGTAATAGAAGGTACTCTTGAAGCCACTATTGGTGATACAAAGAAAAAAGGTAATACTGGTACCTTTTATCAATTCCCTATAGGAATTAATCATAGCCTGAAGAATCCATCCGAAACGGAAACCATTGTTCTAATTGGCTCATTTAGTGAAGAGAAGTAATAACATGAAGCTTAATTTTTTATAGAGAAATTCATAGTTAAAACGTAGTTTTAAGCTAACGGGGGCAAGAGTTGAAGAACCAGCTGCCATTTTGGTGGCTGTTTTTGTTATTGCACTAACGGTCAGTTTACTTCAATAGTGGTGAATTAATTGGTTAAGTCACCGTTCAGCCAACATGGTTATAATTATAATTGATCATCCTTAAAAGTATCGATAAAGCCCTTGTACACTTGGGAAGAACGTTCCCTTAGCCATACTATACCATCATCAGATTGAAAAGTTGCATCAATTATATCTAACATCTTAATCTCCGAAATCGGAAAGGAAGACATCACTGACTTCGGAAGAATCGTAGCTCAGATACCAGCGACTTCTAACGCTATAATGATCGCAACACGTGAACATTCACCAACTATATTCGGCTCGAAGCCGGTGTTGGGTTGAAATTTTTGTTTAGTAACTGGATTATACAATTTCATAAAATGGGTTCAGTGAAATAGAAACTGTTTTGATCGTCGGATTAAGATGGATGCCTTGTTGTTATAAGTTTTGTTCGCTGCGTATTTTCTTGAGTAATGCCCGGCAGCCGACTGAAATAAGACGATAGGTTTCATCAAAATCACCTGTGAAAAATGGATCGGGGACATCTTTCTTGTATTTGGTCAGGTCGAGCATCCTAATGATCTTTGGATGATTAGGCTTGCCGGTTATTCTGTAAATATTTTTTATGTTGCTTTCGTCCATACCGATAATATAGTCGAACTTCCAAAAGTCTTCTTTCTTTAGTTGGCGTCCAACAAGCCTATCAGAAGAGATTTTGTATTTCTTTAGAATATCGAGAGTTCCTTCGTGCGGAGGGAAGCCGATTTGCCATGAACTGGTTGCAGCGGAATCAACAGCGATTTTGTTAGGCAAATTTTCTTTTTTGATTGAGTCGCGAAACAAAGCTTCAGCCATCGGTGAACGGCAAATATTCCCCAAGCATACAAATAAAACGTTGATCATGTACTTTGCCCCTTTTAATTTATCTTATTTTTTTTGCATTTTAATAGTCTTTTTTGAAATGAATTATGTATTTACAAAATAGTGGATTGGACAGGTGTGTTGTTTTTCACACCTCCAGCAATTATTGGTGTCTCTTTTAATACAAAGCTGCTCCAATGATGATTAAAAGGATAAACAATACGACGATTAGAGCAAAACCAGCTCCGTATCCACCATCTGCTACGTACAGAGCCTCCTTTCCATTCGTAATTACAAAGTATGTACAAAACAGAAATATGGAACGGCGCCATTGTATAAATTGTTCATCTAATAAATAATTAAAGATTGTGAAGAAATGCACTTAAATTAACGGGTGCAAGAGTTCAATATATTAAATTTGATAAAGTAGAGTGTAGAGTGTCAGATAATGGCACTCTACTTTATTATATGTAATTGATAATATTTATCATTAAATCACTTATAAAAGGTACGAATGTTACGACACCGATACGACAGATATTTTGAGAATGCTTATTTGACAATATTTTTAAGTGTGTGTCGTTAGTGTATCGATCCCAAACAACAAAAAAATTAATGGCGATATGTATTCAGTTAGGACTACATGTTGTTTAGCTAATAAGCAATGCCAAACTTACTTAGGAGGAAGAAATGGGTTTACCATTCAAAAAAGAAAAAAATACGAGGTTGGAAAACTATTCTCCTAACTTGGAATGGGATTATTATACTGAGAATTTCTATTGGGATATACAAGGTAAAAATAGAGTTGAGGAACATATTAAAACTTTTATGATTTACTTAAAAAAGGTCTATACATTTTTCTTTTTTTTATTTATACTGTATTATAACAATAGAAACAATGACGAACTGTATTAATAAAGGAGGAGTTAAAATGATAATGAGTCCAGTTGAATTTTTCCGCAATTTGCAAAAAAAGGAATGCACTGAATGTGGGCAGCATATGCAAGAGCAAGCAGAAAGTTATTTGATGGATTGTGACCAATGTTTATCCAAAAAAGAAGCGTAAAGTTTGTTAACTCTCCAGCATTCCTGGGGGGTTTTTTACTTTCATAACAATAATTTACCGTTAAGTGAGTGAGAACTGAACTATTGAATTGAAGTAAAAAAATACCCAGAGGAGAAGCTAATACTCTTTAATGGGATACTCTTTTTTTGTCTTCCCTGTCTTCTGTTTAATTAATAAATATTACTCTCGTTTGTTGACGAAATTTCTCTCTTTTAATAATTAAAAAATTGGTGGGTCAATATGATATATTGTGAAGATTTGCACTTAAACTAAAGGGGCAGTTTAGTTTAACAAGGAATTATTTTGAAGAAGGAAAAAATGTCCAGAATGTAGAAGTTTATATTCTGCTTTAATATAAAATTAAGAAGAGGTATCTAATATGGAAAGTAAACACTGGACGATAGTTTATAGGCTTGCTGTTGTTGGCATTTTGATTTATATTGCTACTCGATTGAATCTATTAATTGACCTAACAAGAGTCTTGATTGAATCTTATTCGAGTTAATATTTAAAAGCATTTCATATGGGATGCCTTTTATAAGGAAATATCGTTGTTACTATTTGATTAATTACCATATAAAAAGAATATTAAGTTTGTGAAATATTGTACTTAAAGTAACGGGGTGCTTTCGTTGAACAATAGGGTTGCTGCGGCAACCTTTTTTTCTTGTTCCACTAACGGGGCAGTTTAGTAGAACAAGCATTCCGAAAATATATGGTACTTTATGGAAAAATTAATTTTTGGGAGGGGTTGGGAGAAGAAAGAAATTGAAAAAATTATTGTTAAATCCTTTTTTAATAAAGATAAACAACAAAGAGTTTTATTTGACCATTTGAGCTTTAAATTCAGGGGTAAATGTTCTTCTAGTCCTTGTCATATTGGCGTTCCTCCATAACCGAAGAAGATATAATAGACTTCCGAATTTAGTGGGTAACCACCGCAACTTGACAAGGGGACTCCAGGGCCATGCTTTGCCAGCCAAGAAACCAGATGGCAAAGACATCTGGCTTGCTAGCTAGGCTAGCATACCCGCCTGTCCTAGTAATGTTGCTAGTATGGATCTCTTATACTAATTAGCAGTATGCCCTGATTTAGTGATTAGTCTACTGGACCTTATTTTTTTGTCCAGTTAAGTGTAGCTCATTCAACGCATATATAATAAAATGGCATCAATTTGCTAGTACACCTTGATACTCTTCCTTACTTTCAAGAACACTTTTTGCGTAAGGACATACAGGAATAATATATAAGTTTTCATCTCTTGCATATTCAGCTATCTTGTTTACTAATTCTTTGCCTAATCCACGACCATTATGTCCCTCGTATACAACTGTATGGTTTACAATAATTAAATTTCTTCCATTTACATCTTTTCCGCTTGGGATAAATTGAATTCTTGCAATAATTTCATTAGATTCCTCAATATAGAATTCATTCCTGCCCATTTTAATTTCAGTCATTTCCTCATTCTCCTAACTTTTTTAGTTCTGTTTATTTTTGCTCATAAGTAAGTGCTTTGCTTGGACAGCGATCAATGACTTCCATGATTTTTTCAGCTGTTGCATTCTGTAGTGATACCCAAGGTCTTTTCTGGGTATTGAATACACTTGGCAATCCCTTTACACATTCCGCTGCATGTTTGCAAATATTGGGTTTCCAATATATTTTGATACCTTCAGCTTCATAAGTTTTAATATTTTCGCTCATAATATCCTCCTTCTAATAGTTCTGTGGGAATAATAATTTTAAATTACTCTTAATTCTTCCTCTAATCTATATTTCACAAAACTGTATGATGGGTTTTTACCAACAAACGAGCCACTTGGTAGCAACATGATAAATTTTTGAAAAACAATATTAATTTAATAGTACTTTATGTTATGAGGAATCTCCAATTTGAGACTTGTTATTTAAAAATAAAATAATGTAGACGTAGTGAAGTTATTTATAATTGGATTTTATTCCACAGAAATATAAACAGTAAAGGGGCAGCATTCCTGTAATAGTTGAAAATAAGTTTGAAAGTTGTGAAAGAATGTACTGATATGAACGAAACTGTCAATACCCATTAGTGGTATGGAAACCAAAAGCAGATTGAACCGCCACAACTGAAAAATCTTTCAGTTAACAGTAAGATAAAAGCTCGCCTAGCAGTGATTGAATAAAAAGTTTTCTCGGCTTTTTCTTCACAAAATAAATATAAAAGTACGTAAAATAAAGTTAAAATTTACAGATATGATTTCGTTGCGATTTACCAACAAATTCATCAAATGGATGCTCATTTAATTATTGCTTACAATAAGCGGGGTGAAGGTGAAATTGGATTACACTTAAACTATCGGGTGCTTGAATTTAAGAAAGGGATTGCTACGGCGGTCCCTTTTCTTGTTTAACTAACGAGCAGGATAGTTGAATAAGGATACTCTGAAATTCTATGTAAATAGGCAAAAATCTCCCTAATTACCAACACAATAAATCAGGTATAATTAATTGTTAATTCATTTTTAAAGTACACTGCTCTATGCTTTGGGAGGTAATTGCATTATGAAAAAAAAGAAAATATTTTATTATGTTCTTTTTACAATATTGTTTGTTTTAGTATTTGGTTCGGGGCTTATTAAAGAACCTATAAACTTTGCAGAAAAATCAGTGGGTATTCATGTTAGACCTAGTTATTTACCGATAAAATATACTAAAAGTTATGCTACTACAAAGGGGTGTGGTAGAAACTGCGATATAATTAAATTAGTTTATAAAAATTCTGAAGAAGAGATTACCATAACTGCTTCTGAAAATACAAGTTCATATAAAGATCCAAAATGGAACAAGAATAATTTGATATCAGGAACAAAATTCTATTATCGCGAAAAATCCAAGGAACAATTTTTATATTGGAAAAATAATAAAAAAGAGTTAGAAATGGAACTAAAGTACAAAGGTAA
>NZ_JBGBPR010000025.1:5934-64376 GCF_041106275.1 Neobacillus sp. BF23-41 | reverse complement strand
CCTTTTGCAGCAACAAACTTCCCGCTGCTAGTTGTGAAAACTTCAGATGCAATAATCTGCGCCATCGATAATTTTACAACTTCTTCATCAATCGGCTCTTTAGGGTTATCGACGGAAAGACTTGCCGTCTTTCCAAACTCCGTGGTAAATTGCAATTCCAATGTTTTTGCCATTTCTTTCACCTCCACACCCTTTATTATTTTGTTAGACTATTAACCTATAATCGTGGAGCTGTCATTTCTCTCCACTTTGTTTAGCGGGTCATTGCATAGAGCAGCTACTGCTAGTGCCGCTTGCGATAGTTGATCTGCGGTAGCAGCCTTTGTGACATTGCTAAACGTTTTTGCTTTGAGGATCGGATTTCCTTCGTCATCCATGCCCGCTTCAAACACGATGCGAAGCTTCGTAACCTCTAATAATGCTTGTGCCATTGTCTCTCACCACCTTTCACCTTCTATATATAGAAAAGTCGGCAAAAAGGACAGGGTAGGGAGAGGAAAGTTTTAATTGAATGTAAGACGTGCAACGAATGGTTGAAGAGGCCGAACATATTTCAATTTCTATGGATGCGCAAATAAAAGCCTTCAATCCACAAAAAAAAGCCGAATTTGCGCAAATAAAGCTAACTTTTAGTCGGATGAGGGAGCATGGAGTGGGATAATTAGCTCCAATTAGCAGCTTCTCAGCGAATTGTTGAAGGATATCAGCGAACTGGACCATTTTATCAGCGGTTAATACACTTTTATCAGCGAATCTATTTTTCGCATACAAAACTGGCAATTTTCTCAGATGTAGGTCGGTAAAAGTATAAGTTGCGAAGAGAAATGTGGGCAGCACTTCACTTTGAGTGCCTGACACCACCAAAAAGTTGTAGACACTATGGAGACGGTTCTTATGGTCGGCACAAATCTCATTTAAAGTCATAAGAACCGTATCCCCCCATGTCCCTCCTTATGCTGCTCGCCTTTGGATGGCTTCCTTCTGTCTTGTTTCCGGGAAGGTCACCACCAAGAAGATGTACACACTGGAGGCAGCGATAATGAAAATCATCGCCGCTGTGTATCCGGAAGAGCCTAATATAAAGCTCCACACAATCGTCGCGATGGTTTGGCCCGCATAAGCGATCGCCCAGAAAAGGCCGAACATAATCGTCAATCTTTGTGGGGTCATCCCTTTTAATTCATGAGGGAGATTCAAAAAGATTGGGTACTGGATATACATCGCAAATCCTGATATCGAAATGAGTGTGTAGGAAAGAAGCGGAATCTTGTTAGCAAACACAATGGCAAGGGCAAAGGTTCCTACCATGACAATCCCTGAGAACAGAAGGATTGGCTTCCGTGGCACGCCCTTATTTCCGATGCGAATCCCTGCAAATGTTCCGAGAATGCCAAAACCTGAGATTAATAGGTTTGTTACAGAGCCATTTAACAAAGTATATTGATCAAAAATGGCTTTAAAGCTCACGAGCGATAATACATACAAGGTTAAAAAGGAAGCAAACGCCAGGCCATAGCGCCAGAGAAATCCATCTTTGAGCGCCTCTTTATAGCCATACTTTTCAGCGGTACCACCCATTTCTTTTGTTTCAAAGGTCTCTGCTTTCCAAAGCCAAGCGATAAAAAACAAGATCGTTAAAGAGGCAAAGAACGTTAATGTTAAACGCCAGTTGGCAACCATTTGCTTGGCAAAAACTGTGAATAGGACGGCGACAATAAAGGCACCTGCATTATAGGCCACCGTATTGGCGGCATTAATGCGCAGCTTTATGTTTGAATTTTTAACATAGTGAGCAACGATGGGGTTCATGTAGACAATGACCATCGAGCCCCCAACGGCCATGACCATCCTAGCGACGGTATAGGCCCAATAATTCGGGAGATAAATCGCGACAAGTCCCATCATTAAAAGGCCAATCGCGATACCTGCCGCTTTTCTAGGTCCTAATTTCATGAGCACCATCGCTGCTAAGATGTTGGCAAAGACACGCGCGGTCGTAATCGAATAGTTCACTAATTGAGAAATAATAGGATCCACGGGTCCACCGAAAAACGTTTCGGTTATTTGCGGTGTCAAGGAAGAGCCCGCCACCCAATTCATGGCAAAGGTTACATAAGCCAGCCATAATACTGCCATCATAAAATATCCTTTTTTTGTATGATTCATCGTTTCCATACTCTCATCTGCTTTCATTCGTGTTTTCAACTCTAAACAAATCTAGATGACAGGTTTCATTGTTTCTTTTAATACGGTAACCGAGTGGTTGAATTGTTCCTTTTCCTTTTCATTTAGCTGTATTTCAATCACTTCACGGATTCCTCCGCGGTATATGACCGCCGGAACACCGATAAACACATCCTCCTGTCCATATTGTCCATCTAGATAGGAGGAGACCGTTAGGATACAGTTTTCATTGTTTAAAATTGCCTTCGTAATTCGAACGAGGGACATGCCGATTCCATAGTACGTTGCACCTTTTCGTTCGATGATATGATAAGCCGCATCACGGACATTAACGAAAATATTTTCTAAGCATTCATTGTTTAGTTTTCCAGCTGGGAGTTCTTCTAGTCTTTCCACACCAACAGAGGCACGGCTCCAGACGGGAAGTTCTGTATCCCCGTGTTCGCCAATGATATAGGCATGAACATTTCGTGTGTCCATATTGAAATGCTGACCAAGCGCAAAGCGGAGACGCGCTGAATCTAATACGGTACCGGAACCAATCACCCGATCTTTTGGCAGCCCAGACTCCTTCCAGGTCACATAGGTTAGAATATCAACAGGGTTTGTTGCAACTAGGAAGATTCCGTCAAAGCCACTGGCCATAATGTTTTTTACGATTTGTTTAAATATTTTCGTGTTCTTTTCCACTAATTCTAATCGGGTTTCACCAGGCTTTTGAGCCAATCCCGCAGTAATGACGACTAAGTCTGCACTTTCACAATCTTGATAAGACCCGCTCCATACGTTGATAGGTGACGGAGCAAACGGAATCCCGTGATTCAGGTCCATCGCTTCCCCTTCTGATTTTGCCTCATTGACATCAATGAGAACTAACTCTTCCGCCACTCCTTGATTAATCATTGAATATGCATAACTGCAGCCGACAGCACCTGTTCCAATTAAGACCACTCGATTGACTTTTTTATTTCTGTTCTCCATTATGATCAGCTCCTATATATAAATGTCATCATTCGCTAGTAATTAATAAGTTAACGGTGTTAGTATATCACTAGTTTGTGAATAATTTCACAATAGTTGTGACACAAATATGACTCTTTTTATGGAAGCCTTTACATTTTTGAAAAAGCGTGATTAAGTGTGGGGATGGTTATTTTTTGAAAAAAAGCATGATTAAGTATGAGGACGATTATTTTTCGAAAAAAAGCGTGATTAAGTATGGTGACGTTTATTTTTCGAAAAAAGCGTAAGTAAGTATGAGGACGGTTATTTTTCAAAAAAAAGCGTAAGTAAGTATGAGGACGGTTATTTTTCAAAAAAATCATAAAGGTGCCTTAGGATAGGAAGGCATTTACGTTTGTTTGGGATCCAGGTTCATCATTCGCATTGTTTTAATTGATTAGCGGACAAAATAAAGATACACTTACCTATATTGTTTTTAGAGCGGGTGCACGGATGAATAATAGACAAAAAGAATTGCTACGAATATTGCTTGTTCATGAAGAAGGAGTATTGCATATTAAGGATTTGTCGGAAGAGCTTGATTGTGCGGAAAAAACGGTCCGGAACGATTTAGATCGATTGGAGGAGTTTCTCCTCGATTATCCTAGCGCCAGCCTCATCCGGAAGCCGGGCCTTGGGATTGCGATTGAAAGTGATGAAAGTGCTCGGTCGCAAATTTTGCGCAGTCTTCTTTCGAGCGAACCTAAGAGTAATGAAGAGCGGCTGTTTGAAATGGCCTATCAGCTGTTAACAAGTGATAAGGCAATCACCTTACAGCATTTTGCCGATCGATACTATGCTCCTAAAGCGGCGATAAAAAAAGATATCGAGACGATTACGAATTGGCTCGAGAGGTTTGAGCTGGAACTCATTTCGAAGCCGCGGGTGGGAAATGTGATTCAAGGATCAGAATTGAAGAAACGTAATGCTTTGGCGCACTTGTCTGAGCTGTTTTTACACGAAAAAAATGTCGTGTTGGATTTATTTTTACCCTATGAGATTTCGACTGTAAGGAATGCCCTTAAGGATATGCAGGGGCGATTTTCGATTGCATTTTCAGATGATGCGTTAGAGAGCTTGCTTGTTCATGCACTGATTATGGTGAAGCGGACCCGGCAGCGGTCGCCTGTATTTGTCCAAGAGTCCGAAAAGGTGATGGCGTTTGAACGGAAAGAATATCAATTTTCCAGCTGGTTTTTTGATAAATTGGAATCGGCCTTTCGGTTAACCTTTCCGGACGTGGAGCAGGTTTATTTCACTTGGCACCTGATTAGCAGCAAGCGTGTCGGAGAGGAACACCACCAAGATTTAACAGTGGATGAAGAGGCAGCTGCGTTTGTTCTTGCTTTCGTTCGCAAGATGGAAAAGTTGACTTTCATTCATTATGAAGCGGATCCGATTTTAATCGATGGCCTTGCCGTTCATTTGCATTCGGTCATCAATCGCATCAAATATGGTTTTCCGATTAGCAATCCGCTTCTATCGAATATTAAAAAAATGTATCCCTATATGTTCAATATGGTGATGTTAACGCTTGAAGAAATCAAACAAACTTTTCAGATCGAAATCCCTGAGGATGAGGCGGCATATATTGTCCTTCATTTTCAAGCCTCTGTTGAAAGACTGGAAAAAAAGAGAGATATAAAGAAGAAAGCGTTGATTGTGTGCCATATGGGGATTGGCATGTCGCATTTGTTAGAGGCGAAAATCGAACAGCAGTACCAGAACATTGAGATTGTCGCCTGTATTGGAAAGGCGGAAGTGCCGGATTATTTGAGTACGCATCCAGCGGATTTTATTATCTCAACGGTTCCACTTGAGAAAGTAAACATCGAGCACATCGTGATTTCACCGTTGTTTGGACAAGAGGATAAGAAAAAGTTAAATCAGTTTGTTGAAGTGTTGAAGCAAAAAAGTACCGAACACCATGGCCCCCATGTATTTTCTCCATTCTTGAAGGAAGAGCTCGTGTTTTTTAACGTGGAAAAAGAACACCGCTATGAAGTCGTCGAAATGCTGGCGGACGCTCTTTTTAAAAAAGGCTATGTCAGTAAAGAGTATATCCATAGTGCGGTCAATCGAGAGAGGAAATCAGCTACAGCTATCGGCGGGGGAATTGCCATCCCGCATGGAAACCCATCGATGATTCACCAATCTGCTTTAGCCACGGCGATCATGAAGGAGCGGATGGAGTGGGGGAATGAACGAGTGTCCCTTGTCATCATGCTGGCCATTGCCAAAGAAAATCAAGGAGAGCTTCGCGGGGTAATTGGGAAGATTTCTGCCCTGAGTGAGGCACCTTTGGTTGTTCATGCGCTAACAGCTGCACGGGATTATCAAGAATTTTTACAAGTACTGGACCAATTTGCCTAGCGGGTTGGTTTTTTTGCAATTCTCCGCTAATTGTTACCGTTAGCTCCGTTTTGTAGGAGGAGGGTTCTATGTGACTGAAATGGAGCTACAACACTAACATTAAGGTCACGTATGAACGTATTAAACTTTTTTTACCGCAGTCTCCGGTAAAAAGATGAAAAATTAACTGGACCAGATTGGTATATTATAGATTTAAGAAAGCGATTACTTAGTTATTTTTACAATAGGAGGTAACACGATGGGGAAAATATTAGCTGTTACAGCTTGTCCAGTGGGAATTGCTCATACATATATGGCTGCTGAAAACTTACAAAAAGCGGGCCAAGCGTTGGGCATCGATATAAAAGTGGAAACACAAGGTTCGATTGGCGTCGAAAATGGGTTAACGGAGCAAGATATTGCCGAAGCAGATGGCATTATTATTGCAGCGGATAAAGAGGTTAAGAAGGACCGTTTTGCCGGCAAAAAATTAATTGTCACCGGTGTCCAAGATGGCATTCGTAAACCAGAAGAATTGATTAAACAAATTCAAAGCGGAGACGTTCCTGTTTATAAACCTGAATCCGCCCCAGCTGGTGAAGAAAAGAAAAGCAAACAAAAGGAAAACGGCTTTTATAAACACTTAATGAGTGGGGTTTCCTACATGATTCCCTTTATTGTGGTGGGGGGATTATTGATTGCGATTGCATTAGCTCTAGGTGGTGAGCAAACACCAGGTGGAATTAAAATACCAGATGGTTCGTTTTGGAAACAAATTGAGGGTCTTGGCGGTACTGCTTTCATGTTCATGGTACCGATCCTGTCTGGTTTCATTGCGGTAAGTATTGCCGACCGTCCAGGACTCGTACCAGGTATGATTGGCGGTTATATTGCAGCCAATGGTAGTTTTTACGGAAGTGAAGCGGGTGCAGGATTTATCGGCGGGATTATTGCTGGTTTCTTAGCGGGTTATGTTGCCCTTGCTATTAAAAAAATTAAAGTGCCAAAAGCGGTTCAGCCCGTTATGCCGATTATTTTTATCCCAATTCTATCAAGTGTTATTGTCGGTCTATTATTTATCTTCGTCATTGGTCATCCGGTTGCAAGTGTGTTCGAAGCATTAACAACTTGGCTTGCTAGCATGCAAGGCGGAAGCTCGATTGTCTTAGCGATGATTCTTGGTGCGATGATTGCGGTCGATATGGGTGGCCCATTCAACAAAGTTGCTTTTCTTTTCGGTTCGGCCATGATTGCAGAAGGTAACTATGAAATTATGGGACCCATTGCAGTAGCGATCTGTATCCCGCCAATTGGACTTGGACTTGCTACTTTTATCAACAAACGCAAATTTAGTCAGTCAGAAAGAGATGCCGGTAAAGCATCCTTTACGATGGGGTTATTTGGTATTACAGAGGGTGCGATTCCGTTCGCCGCACAAGATCCATTTCGTGTGATTCCAAGTATCGTTGTCGGTTCGATGGTAGGTGCAGTGATCGCCATGCTTTCTAGTGTGGGAGACAGAGTTGCTCACGGTGGTCCGATTGTTGCTATATTAGGTGCTGTTGACAATGTGGTTATGTTCTTCATCGCTGTTATTGTTGGTGTGATTGTAACGGCCCTCATGGTTACGGCATTAAAGAAAAACGTAGATGGTGCTGTGCCGGTTGCAGCGGGTGTTGGTCCTGTTACTAGTGCTGCGGCGCCAGTACGTGAAGAAAAAGTCGAAGCTGTTTCTAAAACTGAGATTAGCAAGTTAACAGATATTACAACAATAGAGTTAATTGATACCGATTTAGCTGGCAACACACGTGATGATGTAATCGATGAATTAATTGCAAAGTTTGATACAGCTGGTGTCTTACGTTCAAAGCAAGAATATAAACAAGCGATCTTAAATCGTGAGAGTGAAAGTTCGACTGGGCTTGGCATGAATATCGCCATCCCCCATGGTAAATCCAATGCGGTTAAACGCCCAGCTGTTGCCTTTGGTATCAAACGTGATGGTGTCAATTGGAACAGTTTAGATGGCGCCCCGGCGAAATTAATCTTCATGATTGCCGTACCGGAAAAAGCAGCAGGAGATGCCCATCTCAAGATTCTACAAATGCTATCACGAAAATTAATGGATGATGGGTTTAGAGAGCAACTATTAAAGGTTACGTCGAAAGAGGAAGCCTATAAACTTCTTGAGACTATTTAGGGGTCCGTGGGAGGTAAACTGAATCTAACAGTAAAGCAGAGAGCAATGTCTCTCTGCTTTTTTTGTGTCTTTGAGACCATGGGAACGGTTCTCTTGGTCAAGCCGCATTTGAGTTTGCGATATCAATGATGATGAGAGCAGAAACCATTAACAATAGACAGAAAACTTTGTAGAATTTTGTAAGAATATATTGATTTTTATAAATATTTACTCTAATATAATGTTTATTAATTTTATTAAAATAGTTGGAATTAATTTATAGGGGGAATTGTTTTGGAAGTCATCGAGAAAATCAGCAGCTTTGCTGGGAAAACATTTACGTTATGGGTATTGATCTTTGCGGTAATTGCTTATCTTAATCCTGGTAACTTTGTGTGGCTGGGAGGCTATATTGTTCCTCTACTAGGAATTGTTATGTTTGGAATGGGCCTGACACTTGAGCTATCGGATTTTAAAGAAGTATTTAGAAGACCGAAAGAAGTGGCGCTTGGGGTCATCGGTCACTTTATCATTATGCCGTTACTTGCCTTTTTATTGGCGGTCGGACTCCATTTACCTGAAGAAGTTGCTGTAGGTGTCATTTTAGTAGGATGCTGTCCAAGCGGAACTGCTTCCAATGTTATGGTGTTTCTAGCAAGAGGAAATGTAGCTCTAGCCGTTGCAATTGCCTCAGTTTCTACGATTCTTGCACCAATTGTTACACCATTGCTTATTCTTCTGTTTGCGAGCAAATGGGTTGATGTCAGTGTTGCTTCCTTATTCCTTTCGATTGTACAAGTTGTCATTGTTCCATTAGCAGCTGGCTTTATCATTAAAAAGTTCTTTGGCAAACAGGCAAAAGCCGGTGCAAAAGCATTGCCGCTTGTTTCCGTTATTGCGATTGTGTTAATTGTATCTGCTGTCGTAGCAGGCAGCGCGACCAAAATTGCTGAATCGGGTCTACTTATTTTTGGTGTAGTAATCCTTCATAATCTGCTTGGATTCTTCCTGGGCTTTTTCTTTGCCCGTTTATGCGGGATGGACCTTGCAAAACAAAAGGCTGTAGCAATGGAAGTTGGTATGCAGAATTCGGGCTTGGGAGTCGCTATCGCTACCGCTCATTTCTCGCCTTTAGCGGCAGTACCAAGTGCCATTTTCAGCGTCTGGCATAATCTATCTGGTTCCGTTCTCGCTAATATTTTCAGCCGTATGAAAGAAAAAGATCAAAATGATCAAAGTATTAAGCAAGCAGTCTGAACCTGAAGACCATTCGTCCAAATTTAATAAAATAGAAGAGAAAAACCACCTTTTAAGATTTTAAAAGGTGGTTTTTCTCTGTTTAAAAGAGGTACGGCCCAATACATTATCCCAATCATCGGAATGGTCATCGGAAATTCGATGGTGCTCGCTATTTTCTCCCTCAACAGATTTACATCAGAAGTAGAAGCGCATCAAGATGAGACGGGACTCATCCTGTCACTCGGCGGAACACCTAAACAAGCCATACACACACAGCTCATCACTTCTATAAAAGCAAGCGTGATTCCGACCATTGAGAACCAGAAAACAATCGGGCTTGTCCAGTTGACGGGAATGATGAGCGGCCAAATCATCGCAGGAACCAACCCTATGCAAACAATCCAATTTAAATTGCTTATTCTCTTTCTCTTGTTAACAACCGCTGCAGTCACAAGCGCCATGCTCGGACATTTATCATACCCAAGCCTTTTCAACCAGCGCATGCAGTTACTACGGGGGAAATAGTGCAAATGGTGTCAGGCACCACGAAAAGACATTTGTCCATTTGTGGTGCCTGACACCAATAACTATATATTCCTCTTATTTTTGGTACTTATCTAACTTAGAGGTTACGGTGCTGGACTTTCTCTCCTGAGGTTTGGCTTTTAGGGTTGATGCCCAAGCTATTTTTGATTCATATTTCTGGGTATGTTCCTTTTTGACTAGGTTCTGTAACCGATCTTTGTTTTTTTCTAGGGATTCCTCAAGGGCATGCAGGCGCCGTGAAGGAAAAGCGAGTCCTGCCAAAATAGTCGTTACCGTAGGATCTGATTCCGAGAAATAGGTCCCTTCGAATAATTCGAGTGGTTCTCCAATCCGTTCAAAAATGGATGGAACATTAATTAGTTTAGCCATTTTTTCCGGGCCTTCGTAGATTAACCCCGAGCGGATTACACCGGTTGACTCCACCGGACAGAATACGGAGGTAGCCCAAGATTGTTGTATTTTACTAGTAACATCTGAGGTTGTTTTTGCATCGGTAATTGAGGCAGAAGATATAATCGTTACTCCTCTGGTTCCCAATATATTCATCAGATCAGTTTCATCAAAGTTTCCGTAAAACGAGCTCTTTTTCGTTACTTGCAACACACTCTTAATGGCTTCCATGACTTGCTGATTAGAAGAAAGGTAGATTTGATGTTTACTGGATTGTGGGTTTAACTTTCTCATTTGATCATTATCAACTAGGAACACCGATGAAAGCGAGTTTATCTTAGAAAGCTCTTCAATACACTCTGTAGCATTGATGCGATTACCTGTTAATACATTTCGATCAGGAACAATTGGAATGGCACCTATGTTAACGCCGGACATATGTTCCAATAACAGATCAATCAATAACGGGCTCATCCCTGATCCAGTACCACCATCGGTTGAGAAGGCCACTAATAAAAGTTTAATTTTCTTAAAGGAATTCTTTACAAAGTCGACAATCTCTCGGTAGTTATCGTTAACCGCCTTTAAACCGATGGATCGATCCTGCCCAGCACCATTGTAACCAGGAACAAAATACTTCCTTTCCACTTTTGTGTTCACTATGCCATCGCGTTTGTTCGTATTGATAAGTGCGGTTTGAAACCCCATCGATGAGGCAATTTCCGCTAAATTACCTCCTGCTTGCCCGACTCCTAAAATCCCAATTGATTCCATCAGATCGCCTCCTTCATTACTAAAATGATACTCATGTTTTTCGAAATTAGACTTTTTCATTTAAAAAATGCCTAAAAATAATAGTTAAAAAATGAATGAACCAACTGTGACTTAACAATCGCTACATATTAAAAATGGTGTCAGGCACCATGGAAGGACATTTGTCCATCTGTGGTGCCTGACACCAAGAACCCTTTTTGTATTCAAATCTGGTTCAGCAGCTAAACATGGTTCCTTTTCTTAAGAGTCACTTTTGAAGATTTCCCTCGACATTCTTCGCAGGTACTTAGAGTGAGAAATCTTGTATTGAAGCATGTTGAGGCAACTATTAATCAAACGTTTGTGTAGTCTCGAAAAGGCAAGAGTTTTATAGAATAATGTAAGTTCGAGAGAAACCCATCTGATTTTGTAGAAAGATGGGTTATTTCCTTCGAAATGATTAAACGCATCTCGACAATCTTCATACCTGTTTAGCAGAGGGAATCCATTCCCTTCAGTACTTGCAGCGATTTTAATCAAACGTTTGTGTAGTAGGGAATTTGTGAGAACGATAGTTAATAATCCTTATTGACTACCGGACGCACGAATATCTTGTTCTCGTATTCTATTCCCGTATTAAATTCTTTACTTTTTCTCTGGCACCACTACGCCAACCTTTCACGGCTGATAAGGATACCTTTTCTAGTTCAGCAATTTCCTTGACCGATAGGCGATCACGGATGGTATACAGGAGCCATTTCTTTTGATTCGGTGTGAGCGTTTCGCAGTAGGATAATAGAATTACCTCCTGTAATGGGTCATCCGAATAGGGATCTGCTGCCAGGTCCCAGAATTGCTCATCAGGGTGAACATTTCGTTCTTGGTCTTGGTGTAATTTTTTCAATTCCATCAGAAGATAGCCTTTGATATAGGTGTAGGCATAGTTGGTGAAGCTCCCTTTTTGGGGAGTGAAGCGTTGGCTTGCTTCCCAAAGGGCGATGAGACTGTGCTGATAGAATTCCTCATGGTGTTTGTAAAGGTGGAGCGAGTGCATGATTTTATGGAGCATGGGCTGGTACTGATCGACTAACTGTTCAAAGCTTTCCAAGGGAAAGTCCTTTCAGAAAGCGCGCTTTTCATGTATTCCCGGGTACCTCTACCATAGCGGGAATGCTCGATTGTATCGAACGGACAATATTCACTTTTGGAAGGGATTTTGGGCTAAGTGAGGTGATTTTTGCTAGCAAATTTGATTTTTGGAGGCGTTTTTTGGAGTTTCAGTCGATTTTGGGGTGAATTGCAGATGCTTACTACCTAACTATAGGGACTTACTACGTAATTTCGTACACTTAATTCATAATTATTAGAAATTACTACATAATTTCGTACCCTTATTACATAATTATTGGAATTTACTACATAATTCTGTACACTTATTACATAATTTACGAAACTTACGACATTTGCTGGATAATTATTGGAAATTAGATAAAAACGGAAAGCTCAGTCCAATCAAACCCTGCTTTAAGACAACCAGATTACAAAAAGATTAAAAAAATTTCACTTAGATACAAAATGTGACAAAGTTCACACTTTATATCTAGTAGAATAGTAGTAAAATTTAAGATTTGATACTATAATTTATATTTATGATGCAAAACCAAAAGCTACAAGTCGAAAGACGTCGATAGCTTGATTGTTAGGTATGCGGGGGGAATTTTAATGGAAAATGCTGTAAAAGAATCAGTGGAAGAAATTGGAGAACGGCGGGCAAAATCTTTTAAATGGTATACGAACTGGAAGTTTATCACAACGGGTATAATCATTATTATAGCGCTCATTTTTGGGGCAATCAGCTATTATCAGGCAAACCACTTTAATGCAAATATCAAGATTAATGGCGTAAATGTCAATGGACTGACTGCTGATGAGGCACTTAACAAATTAAATACATCTGTTTTAAAAAACGTCGTCTATGTCGGGAAACAACAAATTTTTGATGGACAAGATACGAAGATGGGTTTTACAGAAAAGGATCTAGCGGGTGTTAAAAAATTATTAAGCAGCCAGCGAACGTATTTGCCTTCTTCAAAGGCCAAAGAATTTTCATTAATGCCTGGCCAACCCGATCAGTACCGCAGCCAAGAGATGAAGAAACAAGTCGAAGAAAAGCTATTATCAATGAATAAGAGTTTAACAGCGCCTAAAGATGCGAAAGCCAGTTTGGAACAAGGTAAAGTTGTCGTCTCAAAAAGTAATGATGGACAGCAGCTTGATTTCGCCAGTCTATTAAAGGACTACGAAAAGCAAGGATATACGAGTGAAATCCGTTTGAACCCTGTATACATCGAGCCAATAAACGAAGACAGTCCAATTGTAAAAAATGAACAGAAAAGGCTAGAAGAACTCCTTCTGCAAACCGTTGATTATAAGGTACAGGATAAAGTTTTTTCGTTAAAAGGCAGCGAATTAATTAAAAATGCCTCTGTGACAAAAGACTTGAAGGTCACGATTGACCCAAGCGATATTAACGAGAAAATTGCTGAAATTAATAGTTCTCAATCCACATTAGATAAAGATTTCACATTTAAGACCCATTCAGGTGCAGTCAAAACCGTAAAAGGAAAAGGCTATGGCTGGGCATTAGATGTGGATAAAGAAACAACACAGATTAAGAAAGCTTTTGAAAAAGGCGAGAAATCAATCGCTGCTACTAATATTATCGGACATGGCTGGAGTGGTGAAGGCTATGGTTATGAAACAACATCAAACAATGGCATCGGTGATACATATGCTGAAGTTTCGATTGCACAACAGCGGATTTGGATTTACAAAAATGGTAAATTAGTCGTCACAACGAGTGTTGTGACTGGCAAACACAGCACCGGTAATGATACAAAAAAAGGAGTGTGGTATATCCTCTATAAACGATCACCTTACACACTAACGGGGAGAGAACTCGGAGGACGTCCGGGTTATTCCGTAAAAGTTGATTATTGGGCTCCTTTTACGAACGATGGACAAGGGTTTCACGATGCCGGCTTTCGGTCCAACTGGTCAAGTAATGCCTATCTTAATGCAGGATCACATGGCTGCGTCAATACACCGCCTAGTGTTATGAAAACTGTGTATAATACACTAAGCACTTACGACCCAGTTGTCATCTATTAAACAATCGATTAGAGTCAGGAAATCGTCAATGATTTCCTGATTTTTTATTTCTACTTTTTTGCCTCATCAAGTAAAAGACAAAAAGCGAACTTCCATCCTGACTGCTTATTAAGAAATCCAAATCCAAATATATTTTTCAAAACTGAGGTACTATAGGGATAGGTTCAAAATTCATAAATAAGTGAGGCAGAAAAAAGATGGAGTTAAATAAAGAATGTATGTATTGCATGAAGGATGAAAGACGAGACAATCTTATGATTGAAATATGTGAGTTGGAGGTTTCAACAGTCTTTCTTTTTAAAGAACAGACGTATACTGGGAGATGTAATGTAGTTTATAAAGATCATGTTAAAGAACTATTTCAGCTCAGTCATGATGAATTAGCGGTCTTTATGAAGGATGTAAAAAAGGTAGCTGCAGCGGTCGATCAGGCTTTCCAGCCAAACAAGATTAATTATGGAGCGTATGGTGATACATTACATCATCTACATATGCACATTGTGCCTAAGTATGAAGGAAGAGAAAATTGGGGGTCCACTTTCGAGATGAACCCAGGAAAAACATACTTAACAGAAGAAGAATACCATAACATGATCGAGACAATAAAAAGAGCTGTGGGCGATTATAACGTTTTTTAGTCCCACCAAAAATACCAAACCGAAGAATTGATAAGAGTTCCTGCTAGGGAATTTACTGTTCCAACCCCTTGCCAGACTATATCACCACAATATCCAAATTGTTCCCAAGCGAGTAATTCTGATTCTTCTTGTGACTTAGGAGGGTTTTCAACAAATAATTCCCATACATCTGTGGATACTAAAGCGGGAGTAGCTCCATATTTTTCGTACCAGTACTTGAATACTGCAACTTGCTCCTCTGGCATAGGACAATCATTAAACCCGCCCATTGGAACCCAAGCAGCTACTTCCCAAGGTTTATCCGTTGGAATCTTTGCGAAAATTATTTTCTTATTTATTACATCTTCAATGGACAGAAAATGGTCCATCTGTTCCTCTAAAGAAAACTCACCAGTGATATCATCGTCTTCCTCCATGGGCATGACCTCATCTAGCAGTCTCTTTAATAATTCTTTTACATCAATATCCTTCGCTTTGGCTATGATTGATTCTCGATCATCGTTCAAGTATTCTTTATCCGCATTGGTATCAACGATTTCTAACATCATCTCTGAAGGGATAATGATAAGTGGTGTATATCCTTCTTTTTTGCCCTCTATGAGAGCTTGATGATACCTCGTCATAACCCCTTTAACATCGTCCTCTTCAATAATCGAACAGTCACAATCCAATTTAGTAATTATTTCATCAATATAATCAATCTTTTCTTTTTTTTTCTTGAATTTATCAAATATTCCCACGTTCTTCATCTCCTACAGGCTTCGTTATTGGATAAAGATGATCATATTAATAAATTCAATAAAATATATTTATTTCCTCTTAGAAATTAATCAACCTAAAAAGGTGATACAGAAATTTGTATCACCTCTAATTATAGCTACCTTAAAACCGCTCTACTTATGATAAGGTTCCCCCGTAACAAGTCTATCGAAAAATTTTTATCCAAGTTAATTTAGCTCCTTAAAATTGGAACGGTATATGAATAAATCAAATACTAGTATCATATGTTTTTTCCGTGTTGCTTAATAGATTTCCGAAGAATTATCCCGTGGTTAGCAAAAGGGGAAGCCGCAAGCAATATCGTTCCTGTCGAAGGAATCAATTTTGAACCATGTAAACTTGTTTTTTCCTCTCCATATCATTCTTTTCTTCTCAAGTAATTGTTTCTCGGGTTACAAGATCTTAGGGGGGATTCACATTGAAAAAAACCTATTTACTTCTTTTTTCAATTATCATTTTTCTGGGATTTTTCTTTTTATCCTCCAATACCGATAAAGCGTACGCACATTCCGGAAGCTACGGCTTTGCTAAAATCGCGGCGGATGGAGATATTGTAAAAATTACTCTCCTGATTGATTCATTATCCATCGCCGAATTCCCGGGTGTGGATGCCAATCATGACGAGATAATCGATCAAGATGAATTGAAAAACGCCTACGACGAGGTGGTTCGTCCCTACATTGAAAAAGGATTGGCAGTAAAAAATAACGGCCGCGTTTTGTCAATGAGCCATGAACTTCAATCCGTCCCCCAACTGTCGATGATTCAAATCGATTTATTTTTTAAGGATTCTTCCAAAATCGGGACAGTGTCAATTCTATATAATTTGTTTTTTGACCGGTCCGAAAACAAACATACGAATGTTGCCACATTTAAAACGTTAGACGGAAAATCGTTCGAATATATATTTTCTAAAGATAAAAAGGAGTGGACAGGAACGTTTGGTGAAGCCCCGGGATTTTTGGACACGGCTTTTCAGTTTATACGGCTTGGAATCGAACATATTTTAACTGGGTACGACCATATGTTGTTTTTGCTGGCCCTTCTTTTGGTAAAAATGAAGTTTCGAAGTATAGCGGCCGTCGTCACCTCCTTTACTATTGCACACAGCATTACACTCATTCTAGCAGCTTTGGACGTCGTGTCCCTGTCTTCCCGGATTGTAGAAGCGACGATCGCCCTCAGCATTGTTTACGTGGCGCTGGAAAATCTTTGGTCACGGGATTATCAGCATCGCTGGGCGTTAACGTTTGCCTTTGGATTGATACACGGATTTGGTTTTGCCGGAGTGCTGCATGAAATTGGTTTGCCTAAAAATCACGAACTCACTGCGCTGCTTACCTTCAACCTTGGAGTTGAATTGGGTCAATTGCTCATCTTGGTCTGCCTCTACCCTCTGATTCGAAAAGTGGAAAATTTCCACTGGTGGCCAAGAGCTGTACAAACCGGTTCCGTCCTGGTGGGACTTGCCGGATTGTATTGGTTTGTGACGCGTGTTTTTACCTGAAATTTTTCCCCTTATAAATTAACTTAAAGTTTATGGGAATGTTATCTAAATTTAACAATTTCTCCTTATCCTAAAGTAGTAATCCACTAAAGGATTGGGAGGGGAGAACTGAGTGAGGGCATCTTTGAATTGGGACGCAGTGAAAAAAGCAATTCCTGCTATTGTTCTTACGACCACAATATCTGCGGGTTTTGTTTTGGCCAACGGAAATTCTGAATCTCCAGGCATACCCAAAAACACCGAGAATGATAAGAACCGTTTCATTCAAGTACAATTACTCGGCCTTAACGATTTGCATGGACAATTGGACAGGACCCGTAAATTTAACGGAAGGTATATGGGCAAAGTCGAATATCTAGCAGCCTATTTGAAGCAAAGGAAAGGGGAAAACAAAAACACTCTTTTGGTCCATGCAGGTGACATGGTTGGTGGCAGCGCACCCGTATCTTCGCTTTTGCAAGAGGAACCTACAATTGAAGTGTTGAACAAAATAGGCTTTCATTTGGGAACGTTAGGGAATCACGAATTCGATCGGGGTGTGAAAGAAATGATGCGCCTGATCCACGGTGGAACCAACCCGAAGGCCGGATACTTTGAAGGTGCTCAATTCCCTTATGTATGTGCCAACGTTATTGACGAAAAGACGGGTAAACTGATTCTCCCTCCCTATGAAATTAAAAAGTTTAATGGCATACCGATCGGATTTATTGGAGTTGTATTGAGCGATACCCCCAAGATTGCGAATGCGAGTGTATTAGTGGGAGTAAAGTTCACAGATGAAGTGAAAGCCATTAATAAAGCAGTGGCAGAACTCAAAAAACAAGGCATTAAAGCTATCGTCGTTCTTGCACACAATGGTGGCAGTCAGTCCGCCCTGACAGGTGCCGCTACCGGAGAAATCATTGATATTGCCAAAAAGGTAGACGATGAAGTAGACGTGATGTTTGGCGGTCATACTCACACATATCTAAACGCCAAAGTGGACGGAAAGCTGCTTGTTGAAGCTTATTCTTACGGAACAGCTTTCTCCGACGTCGACTTGGAGCTTGATCCGGCAACTAAAGAGATTGTGACCAAAAAAGCTGAGATTGTATACGTCTATCAGGACGCCATCAAACCGGACGAGGAAATTAAGCAAATGATGAAAATGTACGAGGCCAAGGTCGATCCCATCGTAAGTAAAGTAGTTGGAACGGCTGCAAATGACATTACGGGCATTAGGAACAAAAACGGTGAATCCGCTTTAGGAAATCTGATTGCCGATTCCCAACGAAAAGCCATGAAGTCTGACTTCGCTTTTATGAATCCTGCTGGAATCCGGGCCGATATCCAAGCTGGGGAGGTCAATTGGGGAGAGCTGTTCACCATTCTACCATTTAAAAATAATCTAGTTAAAGTGACTTTGACCGGCGACCAAATTCGCCGAGTCTTGAATCAGCAATGGCAGCCGAAGGGAATCGTGCGTATGCTGCAAATTTCCGGACTGAAATACACCTGGAGCGGAACTAAAGGTACGAAAAGAAAAGTCCTTGATATCCTCCGTGCTGACGGGACCCCAATTAACCCTGCTTCCAAATATACAGTTACGGTTACCAGCTACCTGGCTAATGGCGGTGACGATTTCACCGTTTTCCTTGAAGGGACAGACAAAGTGGACGGTCCGGTTGACATCGATGTCTTTGAAAATTATGTGAGGCAGCTGAAGCAGCCATTTACTTCTTTGATCGAAGAACGGGTCACGAAAATTAAATAACCCCGTGTTAAGAGACCTGTTCTACTTTTTCAACCGCTGGAAGCAGAAAATGAAATTCCCTGGAAGGGATATATGTTAAACGGCAAAAATATGATTCTATGACAATTGGACCGATTTATTCGGAACGGTGTTTTTTATTTGTTATCTCGACGGTTAAACTGGACTAATTTATTTAGGGAATTTACAAAGTCTTTAGAAACTTTTTGAGAGTTCTTAATCCTTGCCATTTGTTTATTTGCTAAAAAGTATTTCCAATCCCGGTAATCCACTTTTTCCCTTTCAAAATTTCACGATATAAAATTTTTTTATTTGTAACTATAACTATATTGCATTTTATTTATTTCCATTATTGCATTATCATAGGTTTGAGGAAATGAATAATTACTTCTTTAAATCCTAGAGTGCGGATTTCATCATGCTAAATCATCCTTGAGGTTAAACATAGCTAATGTATATTTAGCCAAATTTTAGACGTCTGTCGGTAGGACAGAAATGATTTATAAAACATTGGAGGAATTTTTATGTGGATTATCACTCGTTATTTAGATTCAAATATTTCCATGTTTGAATTTGAAACAGAAGAAGCAGCAAGAGAGGCTCTCAAAAACATGAAGGGCTGTAAAATTATTTCTGAAGTTGTATACTTCAATGATCCTTGTTTCCAGCAGGAAGCAGCTTAAGATATTTGCGTACTAATGAAGAATAGAAGGTTGAAAATGAGGCTAACTCTCCAGTGTCTAACTGAACAGTCAGCCCTCATTCACAATCTAGAATAGTACCTAATTTTACGACAAAGACCGAACGTTAAAATGAAAGGCCATTCCAAACACTTGTAGCGGAATGGCTTTTTATTTGTAAGTCATCTACTCGGTCAAAGGAAAAAACCTCATTTACTTATGATACTTTAGGAGGATGCCGTCCTGGTTGGGGATGGTGTCCCTTTTTTTGGGGGATTGTTTTGCCCGTCATAGAGGAAAGAATTCGGATGGGGTAATTACTACATCATTATGGGAACTTACTACAAGATTGTGGTCACTTACTACATAAGTATTGGGAATTACGACTAGATAGCGGCCACTTACTACATATTTAACGAAACTTATGACATTTACTGAAAAAATAAAAATCATCTCGAAATGCATTACGGGTGCACTTAAAAGAACATCAGGTATAATAGGTGCGGTGAACTGTATCGTAAGTTAATGAAGTTTTTATATTTCCTTTTAAACATATCTGGGGCCATATAAAATGGCCCCAGAAACATGTCTGATGTTAACTCACATTGGTTGTAATCGACTCACTTTTGTTATCGTTTTCATTAGAAAACGCATGTCTAACAGGTATGATTGCTAGGGCCGCTGCTGCGATTAAACCAGGGATGGCAAAGGCAATGAAATTTAAGTGAATCGGTAACGAAACAGATAACAGGAATCCGCCTAAAAGTGGTCCGAGCATACCACCAAGTCTTCCTATGCCAGATGCCATCCCTAATGCTGTCGATCTAATATTTGGAGGATAGTATTGTGACACATAGGCCTGGACTATATTTTGGGCACCGATGGTCGCAGCACCTGCAATGGCTACTAAGAGATAGATCAAAAATGAACTTCCGCCAAATCCGAGCAATGTCAACGCTACTGCCCCTGATGCATACATCGGAATGAGCATTTTTTTGGAGCCGTATTTATCACAAAGTCGTCCAATGATAAGCGTTCCGATAATGGCACCACCTTGAAGGGTAATGAGGAAGGTTAAGCTGGAATTAAGTCCATATCCTGCTTCAATCATCAACTTAGGAAGCCAAGTATTTAAACCGTAAACCATTAATAAACAGCTGAAAAAGGCGATCCAAAACATAACTGTACTTAATGCTCTTTTTTCTTTAAATAATCCAATAATCGGAACTTTTGTTTCTTGTAATTTTATTTCTACGATTTCATCATGTTTATTAAATTTTGATCCGGGGCTTACCTTAGTAAGTGCAGAGATCAATTTCTCCTTTTTGCCTGTCCGTATCAGGTAGCTTGCTGTTTCAGGTAGTTGCTTATACATAAAAGGCACCAGTAATAGAGGCAGACCTGCAAACCAAAAGATCGATTCCCAGCCGAACTTTGGCATTAAAAAGATTCCTAATAACGGAGCAAGGATTCCCCCAATCGAATAGCCGCATAATACGATGGAAACGATCATACTTCTCATGGTTTTAGGGGCATAATCTGTCAATAATGCGATGACATTTGGCATGATTCCTCCCAGTCCTAATCCTGCTAAAAAGCGAAAGGTTGAGAAAACAGTGGGTGTTTCTGCAAAGCCGCATAAGAAGGTAAAGAAACTAAACAACACTAAGGTAATTGCAATTACGTTTTTTCTTCCAATCCGGTCTGCGAGTGTTCCGAAAAGGATGGCACCGAACATCATCCCAAATAATCCATAGGTTCCGATGGCTCCTGCTTCAACAGGGGAAAGGTTCCATTTCTCTATTAAAGTTGGGACGACGGTTCCATAGACGACTAGATCATACCCGTCGAACGATATGATGAAGAAGCTCCATAGTAGTAAGCCTAGATGAAAACGGTTAAATTTACTGTTAGCAATAATCTCTGTCGAATTAATTGTTGCCAAATTTTCTCCCCCTTTTTTCAATTCAAACTTAATGAGAGCGCTTACGGTAATACAATTAAGCTCGTAAGCAACATATTCATTATAGATATAGTGAATATTGTTATCTAATTAGAGATTATAAAGGGTGGTTTCTCTATTTTCAATATAAAAATTATAATATTTAAAGTTTTTTGTAAATTTGACATTTTTAAAATGGTTAAATACACACAAAAAAAGCGGGGATTATCCCGCTTTGAGTTTAAAGATTAGAGAGTATAAATTTCAACTTTGAGAATTGTCCAGCTTCAGCGCCCTAGCGGCTAGTGTCCTTCGCTCTCCGCCCTACGATAAGTCAAGCACTAATGCGCCTTCGGCTCTTCGTGTTTCCTTTATCTCAGTTGGAGCGCTCCAGGCCATACGCCGCTGAACAGGGCGCTTGCGCTTTTCTTATTCCTCATTTGATAAAAATCCGAAACTACGGGATATTTCTTTGCTGGTTTGGATGAAAAATTGACTTAGTTCCTCTTCTTCATTACTTGGGATTAACTCGGAAAAACCAACGATCGTTACAGCTCCAAGGAATTTCTTTTTAAAATTAAAGACTGGGAACGAAACGGAGGACACGGATGATACCAGCGGCTCCCTTGCAAAAGCAATTTCTTTCTCCTGAATCAATCTGCGTTCTACTTCCAGTTGGCTAACCTTTTCTGGAGGACTTTGTTGCAATTCCCTCGCTTTCCACTCACGAATCGTTTGCTCATCCATGAAGGCCATAAATACTTTCCCGGCTGAGGAATAAATGGGAAGTATGGTCCCGATCTGAGCTCCAATATTATATCCTCGATTGGTGTTAATATCTTTAACGATCATTGGACCATTATGGGTCCAACTGGAATAAAGGACAGTGCTTGAACTCTTTTCGTTCAGCTCTTGTAAGTAAGGGGTGATCCGATCGATAACGTTTTCGTGATCGACTGCTGCCATTCCGTATTCAATTAACTTACTTCCCAGTACATAGGATCCGGTAGCTTTATCACGATAAAGGATTCCTAATTGTGTAAAGGTATTTAAGTATTTATAAAGATTACTTTTTGTAATCTGTGTTAGATCCTGAATATCGGTAAATTTTAATGGCCTTCCTTGTTGGGCCATTATATCTAGGATACCCATTCCGATTTGTAATGATTGAATGGTCGTTCCTTTTTTGGTGACTTCCATTGTGAACCTCCTTTAAACCCTCTTTATTATTTCCTATATTAGCATAGCGGTGAATCATATCCCACAGTTATTCATGACCAATGATACGTAGTAAAGAAATACATAATTAGGTGAACTTACTACATAATTTTTGGGACTTTAGACTAAAAAAAGAGGTGGAGGTCTTCACATATTTATAAAGTCGATTTAATAGGAGTATTTTTACATTTCTTTAATCTTATTTACTTAATCCTTACAAAATTTCCATTAATTCTTAATGATTGCTAGTTAAACTATAAATAGATAGAAAAAGCATTTATGAGGAGGAATATTTACATTATGGAAAATCAAGTATCTAAAGATGGCATGAATCGACGAGATTTCTTAAAAGCGGGAGGAATGAGCACACTTGCAATTACGCTTGGATCAACCGGAGTGTTAACACTCGGTTCAAAAGCATTTGCGGATACTACCAATAATCCAACCAGCGGTTTTGGTGGGTATGGTCCTTTGGTTCAGGATCCGAATGGAATTCTAGATCTTCCAAAGGGATTTCATTATAAGATTATTTCCGAAGAGGGCGGTCAGTTGACAAACGGCGGAAAAATCCCTGGAGCCTTTGATGGAATGGCAGCTTTTGAAGGACCTAACAATACAACCATTCTTGTTCGTAATCATGAATTGAGTCCAGGTGCAGCAAATCCGGTGATTGGAACCAAGCCTTATGATGCTGCAGCTGCAGGGGGGACAACTGCACTAGTTGTTAGCCCAAATCGAAACGTCATCAAAGAATATGTAACCTCTTCAGGTACCATTCGAAATTGTGCAGGAGGAGCGACACCTTGGGGTACGTGGCTGACTTGTGAAGAAACACGTTCGGCGACGCACGGATATGTATTCGAAGTGGACCCGCAGCAGCCTGAGAATGAAATGTCCAGAACTCCAATTAAGGAAATGGGACGCTTTTCTCATGAAGCCTGTGCGATTGATCCGGCGACAGGATATGTTTACTTGACTGAGGATGCATCTCCAAGCTATTTCTATCGTTTTATCCCAAATGATACCACCCAACAGCCGGGTGCCCTGCAAAAAGGCGGCAAGCTTTATGCGGCAGCGATTGAAGAGGTAGCTGGCCCATCAGCAAGCACATTTAAAACAGGACAAACCTTTAAGATTGTCTGGAAGGAACTAGATCCTCATTTATGCCGCGAGGATGCCAAGGCACAAGGCTGTATTGAATTCAAAAAATTAGAGGGAGCGTTCTTCCAAGCGGGTGTGTTTTGGTTCGATGACAGCTCTGCCGGCGAAAAAAATCTTGGACGCATTTACCGCTACATTCCAGGCACCAATACCTTGGAGCTTTTCTATGAGGCAACAGATGCAAAAGACATGGAATCTCCGGATAACATTGCTATGACTCCATGGGGCGACCTTTGGTTTGTGGAAGATGGAGCAGGTGACGATCGACTTATGGGAATTACACCTGAAGGCAAAATCTATCCTTTTGCTCACAATCGTCTCAATGGATCTGAAATGACAGGGCCTACCTTCTCGCCTGACGGAAACACGCTTTTTGTTAATATTCAAAGCCCAGGCAGAACCTTTGCCATCTGGGGTCCATTTGCACGCAGTAACTCTGCCCGTGCAAGGGAAATGTCTTACGCTGTTCCTTCGAAAAATTTTGCACCACAGGTTTCTAACAAGGTTGCCCAGTTTGCCGAGAGTCAAGGAATGTCGATTCTAGAAGCCGCAGCATTTGAGCGCCACGGCCTGAAGATTTAACCTTTATATGAATCTATAAAAAGATGTAAACCGGCCTCGTGACTGGTTTACATTTTTTCTTTTTGACTTATGTTGGTTGGTTCGTTGATGGTCTATTTCATAAAAAAAAGTCTTAGCACATGGACTAAGACTTCTTTTACATTTACGCAGCTAGATTCATTTGTAGTTTTCGCCGATACACGACCTTGGATAATAGAACGCTGCATTCATATAGGAAAATCAGGGGGATGATTACCAATATGTCTGATAGAAAATCCGGCGGGGTGATGAAGATTGCGATTAAAATTAGTACAAAATAGGCGTATTTTCGAATCTTTTGCAATCTATATGGGTTTAGCACTCCGACACTTGTTAGGAACATGATAATCACTGGAAGTTCGAATAAAAATCCAAATGGAAGCGTCATATGAATTAAAAACATAAAGTACTTTTCTGTAGTAAAAAAGGTCATAAACATTTCCTCTGACATGGAGAGGAGGAATTGAAATACCGTTGGAAAAATAACAAAATAGCCGAAGCAAATTCCGATAATAAATAGAAGGAATAGTGCTGGAATATAAGCCAGCGTTGCCTTACGTTCCGTTTCTTTCAATGCGGGACGGACAAACAGCCAAGTTTGATAGGCGGCCATTGGGATGGTTCCTGCAATGGCCACGACACTTGATAGGATCATATAGACCCATAAAATGTCGCTCGGTCCTAATATGGCCAGCTTCACTTCTAAGTCCTTCACTAGCCAGTGATAAATGTCCTGTACATAGATAAAGGATACAATGAAGAACAGGATAAAAGTTCCTAGTACGAAAATGAGACGTTTACGTAATTCCTCAAAATGACCAATCAGGGCCATATCGTGGTTTTTCATCTGGTCGGTCCTCCTTATGAAAAAGAAGATGCAAGCCTCCTTACATCTTCCTAAAAAATGATTCGGATTAAATGGCTTTGTCCTCCTTTTTGAGCTGTGCTTTTGCCGGCTCTTCATCGGAAACTAAATCTCTTGTTGATTTTTTGAATTCCTTTAATGTGGAGCCAACCGCGCGGCCTAATTCCGGTAATTTTGAAGGGCCGAAAATGATTAAGGCGATTACAAGAATAAGAATCAAACCAGGAATCCCAATATTTTGTAGCATTTAAAATTTCCTCCTCTTATATGGCTGTATACCTAAGAATAAAGCGCATAGTGGATTTTCATCTCCATCTATGATTATAGGTTACTACCATCACTATGTTAATTAAGTGAGTGTAAAGAATTGTAAATAAACTATTAATTGTTTTAATTGTCTGTAAATATGTTCGGAGGCTGACAAAAGGGCATGCTTGGAATATGAGGGAATATTAAGGAAATAATAAGTGTATATTCAGCTTTTTTAAGGAGTTTTCATTAATGAGTTTCATTAAGGAGAATACATCTTTATCTAATGAACTTGGAAAAATTTCTGATGATATTGATAAAAATATAAGGACTTTACAAGAGTATTTTTGCCATACAGACGATCTAATGAAAAAAGAACTACGATTTCATAACCAGAAGTGTGTCATTCTTTATCTTGAATCGTTGGTGAAGAAAGAACTTCTCCAATCTTCTATTATAGAGCCTATTATAGAAATGCAAGCGGGTGAAATTGAAAAAACCGTCCATGCCGCAGAAATCAAACAGACTTCGATGATTTTAGAAGCAGGGAAACAATTATTAGATGGGGCCTGTATGATTCTGATAGAAAACGATCCGCAAGCCTATTTGGCTTCAGTGGGAGGAATTGAAGGAAGGTCTCTTCAAGAACCAAATAACGAGCGGAGTATTAAAAGTGCTCATGACGGATTTGTAGAAAGTTTTAGTTCGAATCTGCAACTTTTAAGAAAAAGAATTAAAAGCCCGCAGTTAAAGGTGAAATATTTTACGATTGGCAACCTTTCGAATACGAAAGTGGGCATGGTATATCTAGATAAACTTGCGAATAAAGAGCTGATTGACGAAGTGGAGCGGAGATTAACTTCCGTTGAAATGGATCAGCTTTATTTAACAGGTGATGTAGAGGAGCTGATTGAAGATCATCCCTTTTCTCCTTTTCCACAAATTTTAGCTACAGAACGACCAGACAGAGCCGTGTCCTATCTAACTGAAGGGAAAATTACAATCATTGTGGATGGAAATCCCCGTGTGTTAGTCGTTCCGATTACTTTTTTTGCCTTTTATCAAGCACCTGATGACTATAATAGCAGATGGCTGATTGGTTCTTTCTTTCGCATCACTCGCCTCTTTAGCTTTATTATCGCGATTAGCCTGCCTGCTATCTACATCGCCATCGTTTCGTTCCATTCAGAGGTCCTTCCGATTGGAATTCTATACTCCATCAGGACTTCATTAGAGTATGTTCCATTCCCTCCCTTTGTGGAGGCGTTAACGATGCAAATCATTTTGGAACTATTAAAAGAAGCTTCGATTCGGCTGCCTTCACCTATCGCTCAAACTATTGGTATTGTAGGGGGATTAGTCATTGGGACAGCGGTCGTAGATGCACATATTGTGTCGAATATGATGATCGTGGTGATCGGAATTACAGCCATTGCCTCCTTTGTCGCACCGATAAATGAAATGGGGACGAGTGCAAGGTTATTAGGATTTCCAACGATGCTGGCGGCATCACTGCTTGGATTTTTTGGGATTGTATTCGTGCTTATGTTGATCTTTATGCATTTAAGTAAATTAGATTCTTTTGGAACGCCATATTTTGCACCCTTAGCACCATTTAAGAAAGAAGATTTAAAGGATTCATTCATCAGGCTTCCTTTCTGGAAATTAACAACTCGTCCGACTGACGCAAGGCCAGCCTATGCAAAACAATTAGGGCGAACAAGGACGTGGAAAAAGAAATGACGAATAACATTACAAAATTTCAGCTGTTTTTTATGTTAATTCAAACTCAAATTGGTATCGGTCTTATATCATTGCCACATGATGTTCAAAAGAGTGCAAAAGGTGACGGATGGATCTCTACACTGATTGCAGGGGTGGCTGTTCAAGCTATGCTGGTCATCTATTGGAAATTACTAAGACGGTTTCCTTCGCTCATTTATACAGAAATTACTCAAAAGATTCTTGGCGTTTTTTTAGGGAAATTGCTTAACATTATCATTTATATGAATTTCATCCTTGTCGGAGGTTTAGTAACGATATTATGTATTAAACTTATTAATTCATGGTTATTGCCGCTAACACCTGGATGGATCATCTCGTTACTGCTCCTGACCGCTTGTGTTTATTTAGCGATCAGCGATTTAAAAATGATAGCAAGATTCTTTGTCCTGGCCTCTTCCTTAATCCTGTTATTATGGTTTACTTCTATTTTAAGCTGGCCTGCTCCTAAAGAGATTCAATACATCCTTCCCATTGGAAGTTCGGGAATCAAGAATATTTTCATGGGAAGTAAGGATTCACTTCTTGCGATGCTAGGATTTGAAGGGATGTTATTTTTCTTCCCCTTCATTATTGATAATAAAAAAGGAGTATTAAAGACGATATCCATGGCCAATCTCTTTCTCACTCTTTTTTACACCTACTTTATCTTTATCACTCTCATCACTTTTAGTACAGAACAGTTGGCTCAAATGAGAGAACCAATTTTAAGTTTACTTAGAGGTATCTCTTATAAAATGGTCGATCGCGTGGATCTCATTTTCCTTTCAATATGGATTGTTCCAATGACCACATCCATCATTAGTTATTTATATTTTGCGAGCAGGAGTATGAATGCAAAAAAGAAACATTATCCAAAGTTCGTGTTATTGAATGGATTCATTCTTTTTTTGATTACCTTGATACCTAACGATGACGCCTTCATTACTCTATTTAACAAATATGTTTCGTATTTAAGTTATGTGGTCGTATTTTTGATCCCCACTTTGTTATTAATCCTTTCGTTTCTATTGAAAAAGCATGAAATGAGTGAATCCACATGAGAAAAAAATCGCTCATGATTTTAATTATAGTCCCCATCCTATTGACTGGCTGTTGGGACCAGCGACTTCTCGTGAATCGAACACTTGTGAACGGAATTAGTTTCGACCTAACGGAAGAAGGGAAAATTGCTGCATCGGTTCGAACATTAAACATAAAAAGTATGGGAGGAGGTATATTTGAATTACATGATGAATTAGTAGAAGCTGAAAAACCAACAGTTGTTGGGTTAGGTTTAGATATGGACAGCAAAATTTCGGGTGAGATCGATGCAAGTAAAGCGCATGTTGTAATCATTGGTGAAGAACTAGCGGAAAAAGGGATTCATCAATTCATAGAGTTTTTTTATCGGAATAGAGATTCTTTTGTATCTTCCAAAATTGTCATCAGTAAAGGGAAAGCGAAAGAGATTCTCTCAATGGAAAAAGAAAAAAGCCCCATTGCCTTCGTCATCCTGCAAATACTACAGGGTGCTGAAGTGGATACGGTCATACCGGAAAAATCGACCTTTACGGTTTGGAATAATATAGTAGATCCGGGTAAAGATATGATATTACCTTATCTTGAAAGAGTAGAGTCCGATAAAGTGCAAGTGGCTGGAGTGGCCTTATTTAACGGTGATCACTATACAGGTACAACCTTACCAAAAGAGAAAAGCGGTTTACTCCTGTCTTTAATGAATCAATTTAGTAAGACGAACAGAATGGCATTAATCCTAGGTCCAAAAAGCAATAGACAATCCATTTCTTTTTCAACTAGAGGAGTGAGACGAAACCTAGAAGTCCAGGTGGATAAGGATGATAACATAACGTGCAAAATAGATCTCAAGCTGAATATTGAAGTCATAAGCTATCCTCAAGATTTTAAAAATCCACTTAATATAAAAAAGATAAATCAAGACCTGTCTGATGAATTGACCAAACAAGCGAAGGAAATCACCAATACATTACTAAAGGCCCATTGTGATGCGTTGGGAATTGGCCGGCAAATTTCAAGCTTTCACCCTCAATTATGGAATAAAATCCATTGGGACGAAGAATATAAAAATGTTCAATTTGAACCGAAAGTAAAGGTAAACATCGTAAAAACGGGGAATGTTTTTTAGACTTTAACACTTGTGGGCAATCGAATAATTTAATAAAGTTAATGTACAAAAAAACTGCAACCACTTGGTACATAAAGGGATTGCAGTTTTTTGTACATAAATTGAGATCCTCAGGATAGCCTGGTTTTGGCCATGTTAGTTTAATATTTCTACCTTTAATTGTTTTACTCCAAAATTGATTGCATCTTGTTCAGAAGGAATAAAGACATCAATTCGATTTCCTTTAATGGCTCCACCAGTATCCCCAGCGATTGCTTCACCATAGCCTTCTACATACACTTTACTGCCAAGCGGAATAACAGCCGGGTCAACTGCGATGACCTTTGCATTTGGGTTTGCTTTAAGGTTAATTCCAGTAGCCGTAGTGCCGGAACATCCCTCACACGAAGCCGTATAGGCTGTAGCTTTCACAGTAATTTCCTTTGAACTTGAATTACTGGTTGATGCTGCTTCTACCGCGGGTGCACTTTCCTTTGGTGCTTGCGCTGCAGGGGTTACAGCTTCTACAGCAGGTGCACTTTTCTTTAGTGCTTGTGTAACAGGGTTCATTGGTTTTTCTGTTACAACCTTAGTAGTAGTAGTATTTAAACCTTCATAGATTAATAGATTTAATCCAGGATGGATAAGATCGGTAGTTAATTTGTTCCACTCTTTAATTTGCGGAACAGTTACTTGATGATCCATGGATATATCCCATAATGTGTCACCTTTTTTAACAGTATAATGTTTTTCTGGTGCAATGGTTAGTACATCTCCAGGGTGAATAAGGTCCGTAGTAAGATGATTCAACTTTTGTATATTTTCTAAAGATGTATTATTTGCGCGTGATAGATCCCAAAGGGTATCCCCTTTTTGTACTGTTACTGTTGCAGCTTGTACATTAGCACTTACAGTTACTGAGAGTACAGCAACTGCTATTATTGATATAATTCTTTTAAGCATTCTTTTACCCTCCATGTTCTTTGGTTGCTAAGTTTTTATCATCGTAACATGGATTTTTCTGAAACAAAGAACAGGGAGATGTTAAATCCTTTACGCGCATGGCATTTATATTGCAATAATATTACTGAAACGAACGAATAATCAGAAAATAGTATCTTTCTAAAGTGCCTTTCAAACCAAAAATCCCAGTAGTATGCCACTCTGAGGAGGAGTGAGTTTTAAGTAAAAAATTGCCCCTTTAACAGTTACGGTGAACCGTACCACAAGTATATGAGGCTTTTGAACTCTTAAAAAATAATTAGAGTCCAGGTGTTTGAGTGATTAAATTGAGTTCCTGTTATTTATATTTCTTTAAATAGCACGATTCAATCTCCTTCATTCCCTGGCATTCTCTTCCTTAAAAGAATTGTTTCTAGATTCATTAAAAAGCTGTAATATACAAAGATATGAATCATATTTGTATATTACAGCACTATTTTTGGCCATTAAGTTATTAACACACTATTTAGGAATAATGGATAAACAAGACATGTTGTAATCACTGCAAAAAAATTATGGCAATTTCGCCAAAGAAAGGGTAAGCAATCATTATATGTCAAAACGTAAAAATCCCATCGTGAAACCACTTATTATGTCAATCCTTTCTTTCCTTATTATCCTAGTTGTTGTTATTTATGCTTTTGATAAAGACAGGGGTGTGAAACAGTCAACAAAGGTAAACTCTAAACCACCCCAAACCTCAACCGATGGTCCAACAGAATCAGTTGAAGACAAAAATAAGCAACTACATGCCTATAGTAGGGAAATCTTTTCACTTTCAAAAGAAGGAAAAGTGGTCAACATCCCTTTCATTTCAGGTAAGACAAATATTAAGGAAGTACATAATGAATGGGGAAAACCGAACCAAACAACGGAAACGGCAAGTGGAAGATACGAAGAATATGAGGATCGAAATGTCGTCATAGGATATCTGGGTGAAGTTATCTCGGATATCAGGTCATATGATCCTGAATTACAAAAAATCCCGCAAAGTGAAATCAAACTGACGTGCGGAAAACCAGATGAGATTAGGTCCTACAAAGATGATACTCATGACCAAATCATTCTTGTATATCAGGTCACCCCTTTAACAGAGTTAAAGTGGATCTTACCAAAACCAACCGATCAGGAGCCGAATCCAAAAGTGGACCATATTTCAGTCTATACACAAGTAAAAAATCAAGAGGGTCAACCCAACCAACAAAAAAGCATATCGGACATGATATCAGGTATGAGTTTAGATGAGAAAATTGGGCAAATGATCATCGCAGGTATTTCCGGCACAACCATGGATACAAATACAAAAAATTTACTAACGAAATACAAGGTTGGCGGGATTATTTTTTACCAGAACAATTTAGTAAACCCAACGCAAGCAGTTCAGTTTGTGAATCAAATGAAATCTGAAAGTGATCCGAATTTGCCGCTTCTATTAGGAGTGGATCAAGAAGGCGGCCGTGTAACCAGGCTTCCCAGCGGTTTGGTTAATTTTCCAACAAATAAAGAAATTGGTTCCATAAATAATTCTCAGTTTTCCTATAATGTCGGGACGATTTTAGGGAAGGAGTTAAAAGGATTTGGTTTCAATCTTGATTTTGCTCCTGTTCTTGACATCAACAGTAATCCCAAAAACCCGGTTATCGGGGATCGATCATTCGGGAATAATCCGGAAGTTGTTAGTAAGCTTGGTATTCAAACCTTTAAAGGTATACAGTCGCAAAAAATTATCCCAACCATTAAGCATTTTCCGGGTCATGGAGATACGTCTGTAGATTCCCATCTGGAGCTGCCAATTGTCAATAAAAGCCTTGCGCAACTAAAAGAATTCGAATTAATCCCGTTTGAGCAGGCAATCAATAGCGGGGCTGATGTGGTGATGGTTGCCCATATCTTACTGCCCAAACTGGATGCTGCTTTTCCATCTTCCATGTCCAAAAATATCATAACAGGGATCTTGAGAGAACAGCTGGACTATAGCGGTGTTGTCATAACGGATGACATGACCATGGAGGCGATTATTGACCATTATTCGATTGGCAAGGCTTCCGTTGAATCAGTCAAGGCCGGCAGCGATATTATTTTAGTGGGACATGATTATAACAAAATAGTGGAAACCATTTCTTCTTTAAAGACCGCTGTCCAAAAAGGGGAAATTTCTGAACAAAGAATCAATGTTAGTGTCAGTAGAATTTTGAAGTTAAAAAAGAAATATGGAATAAATAATGCGAAAGTGAAAAATGTGAATATAGAGGAATTAAACCAATCGATAAATAAACTCCTGGATGAGTATTCAAAATAATTGTTAGTATATTTCAGCCAGGGAACTAAAAAATTCCTTATTAGAGCATGGACCAGTTTATCTGGTCCTTTTAGCTATTACCGCTTTAGATCGTGCCAATGACCACAGGAAAAAGGAGCCAGCAGTAACGATTAATGAATCAACCCACGAATCAGTTATTTTTTTATAAAAGCAAAAAATGGCTCTAATAAAGGGCATGGTGAAATTTTCCTCCTTTGTCAGTGCATTTCGTTTGCCAAAAACTCGTATTTAATATATTATGAATTCGAGATAAAAATAAATACGATTTTTAAGGAGAGTTTAAATAGATGAATATATTAGTAGTGAAAGCAAACAACCGTCCAGCTTCTGAAGCTGTTTCTAGTAAAATGTACGAAACTTTCATGGAGAACTTAGAAGGCGTCAATGTAACAACTTACGATGTTTTTGCCGAAGATATGCCTTACTTTGGTCAAGATTTATTCAACGCGTTTGGTAAATTACAATCAGGCGAAGAAATGACAGATGTCGAACAACGTATTTTAGCTGCTAAACAAAAAGCAATGGATGCCTTAACTGCCGCAGACGTAGTGGTATTTGCCTTCCCGCTTTGGAATTTAACGATCCCTGCTAAATTACAAACGTTTATCGACTATGTATACGCAGCTGGTTTCGCATTTAAATACAGTGAAACTGGTCAATTAATCAGCTTAATGACTGATAAAAAAGCCGTTATCCTAAGTGCTCGCGGAGGCATTTACTCAACGCCTGAAACTGCACCAATGGAAATGGCTGCAACTTATGTGAAAAATGTTTTTGGCGGAGTATTTGGTATGGAGATCGTTGATGAAGTGGTTATCGAAGGTCATAATGCGATGCCAGATCAAGCTGAAACGATTATTGCTGAAGGTTTAGCAAAAGTGGCAGAGGTAGCTAAGAGTCTTTCCGCTGTGACTGCCTAAGTCGGAGAAATAGATTATTAATTATACTGTTTTTAGGTTCAAAAAGCCCTGGTTAGAATAGCCTCTCCCAGGGCTTTTTTACATAAATTCATCATTCGATTGGAATTTTTTACTATCGTTCCGTTTCTTCGATTTGTCCCTCATAAAGTTGTGGTCTTGGTAATTTTTCATCGTCTTCATAGACTTCTTTCAATGTTTTACTCCATTAAATTATATTCGTTATACGTACGTCATGTTTATTAAGCTTTTTGGGGTTTACTGTAAAGGTTGTAACATTATTATCTACTATGTAAGAATCTTAATAGATTTTTAACATAAAAGTTACCCATTCTATCAATGAAATCCCATCCTCTATGTTAAGATAATTCAAAGCCAATTTTTCAGGAAGTATTCTTTATTGATATTAAATATAATTGGCGAAGCATTAACCATTCTATTATGAATGGTTGAATGTATAAAAGGAGGTCTTTTTTTGAAACGAAAATTACAGGCAATGTTTCTTGCTATACCGATGCTTTTCTCTGTTCCTTCTATCAGCTTTGCAGACGTAGCAGAAGGAGATGTCATTGTTACATTAGGAGAAAACCTAACCGAACAGCAAAAAAATGATATGTTAGCAGAGTTAGCGGTACCGGCAAACGCACAAATTATTACCGTATCCAATAAAGAAGAGCATGATTATTTAGGGGAGTCTATTCCTAAGGCACAAATTGGTTCTATTGCTATTTCATCAGCGAGCATCACAATCGGTTCCAAAGATTCCGGGTTAGACGTTCAAACGAACAATATTACATGGGTTACGGATGAAATGTATACAAATGCCTTGTTTACAGCGGGTGTAAAGGATGCAAAAATTCAGATTACCGCTCCGTTTTCTGTTACAGGTACAGCTGCTTTGACAGGAATTATGAAAGCTTACGAAACGACAACTAATGAAGAAATTCCTGAAGAAATCAAAAAAGTGGCGAATGAAGAAATGGTGAAAACCGCACAGCTCGGTGACTCCATTGGAGCGGAAAATGCTGCTGCTCTCATGGGAAAAGTCAAGGATGAAATCGCCCAGAATGAACCGAAAACAGAAGCTGATTTGCGTGCATTAATTGAACAAGTTGCCACGGAGCTTGGGATTACTTTAAAAGATGCAGAGTTAGATATGTTAGTAGACTTCTTCAATAAACTAAACGCTATGGATATTGACTGGAACCAAGTAAAAGAACAATTTAGTGTTACGACAGAAAAAATCTCGACATATTTGCAATCTGAAGAGGGTCAGTCATTTTTACAAAAGCTGCAAGATTTCTTAAATCGCTTACTTGATGAGGCTAGTGTCCTCTTTACTTAATGAACAAAGGTTAATATTGCATGTGTACATAAAATTAAAAAGCTCTTTCCATTTTATCGGAAAGAGCCTTTTTGCAGTTAAGGTGCAAAAAAATAAGGATAGTGCCAAGAAATTTGGCAAATTGTTTTCAAAAAAAGTTAGTAAAATAGCGTTTTTAATATTGGAAACCACTTCATAAATCAGGTATGGCCTTATTACTTTCTCTTAATAGTTCTAAAAATACGCTTAACGCTTTAGTCTGGAATGGGGATCGTAAGACAACTGAAAATTTCCGTATAATTGGAAGTTGTTTTACGTTTATGACATTTAAAGAGCCCATTGAACATTCCTTACGAATCGCCCAGTAAGAAAGTAGACTAACACCAAGACCTGCTTCTACAGATTCCTTAATTAGTTGTGTACTTCCAAACTCCAATGTTTTTTTCGGAATGATTTCACATAATCTGAACATTTTCTCAGTTACTTCTCTAGTTCCAGAACCATTTTCCCTGACAATCCACGTTTCTTCCTCTAATTCTGATATGTTAATTTCACCATTTTTTTGTGCCAAACTATGTTTTGGTGATGCCACCAGATACATGGAATCTTCTGCAAAAGGTTCGATTACTAAATTTTTATCTTTGAATTCCCCTTCCACAATTCCCACATCTAATTGGTGCCCCAAAACTAATTTTGCTACCTCTTTTGTGTTCCCGATCGTAATGGTTGGAGTGATTAATGGATATTTCATATACATTTTTGCAATAACATGCGGCAAAACGTATTCCCCATATGTATAACTGGCACCAATTGAAAGAGGTCCACTCGGCTTGTTGGTTAGATCATCTATCAAGTAATGCATTTTTGTATAGAGACCTAATATCTCTTTTGCGTGATGATAGACAATTTCCCCAGCTTTATTTAAGCGTACAAATTTATTACTGCGCTCCAACAATTTTGTCCCCATGGTACGCTCAAAAGATTGAATATATTGGCTTACTGCAGGTTGAGTCATATGTAATTCTTCTGCTGCACGTGAAAAGTTTTCCATCTCTGCTACCGTTACAAAGACTTGTAACTGTGGATCCATTTTTATCAACCCTTTTACAGTTTATTTTTTATTATATAGTTTTACTTATGATAAGTATCATAAATAATTATTTTTCTTATGGATAGAAAAGGTTTAGTCTGAGATTGTTAATAAATAAAGGTGGTGATGAGATGGAAGCGCAATACACTAGAGTAAATAAAGAATCTATCCAACCCCTAAAAAAAACCTCATCTTTTGGCCAATGGATCGGTGGAATTGGCTTTACCTTTATGATTGCCTTACTGGGCTACTTATTGGCAAAAACGCCTGGATTTGATCATGTTGGTCAATTAGCATCCGCCATTGTGATCGCAGTCATGTATCGGCAATTTTTTGGTTACCCTGAACTCCTCCGTTCAGGTATAGGATTTTCTTCGAAAAGATTATTACGGTTTGCGATTATTTTGTATGGACTTAAGCTCAATATAGTTACGGTTTTACAGGATGGTTTAGGATTACTTGTTCGAGATACTGGGGTTATTATCTTTGCTATCTTGGTAACAGTATGGCTAGCTCGAATGTTGAAAGCAGATAAAAATATATCACTTCTTCTTGGAGTAGGTACAGGGGTGTGTGGTGCGGCAGCCATAGCTGCGATAGCACCAATTATTAAATCAGAAGATGAAGATACCGCCATTGGTGTTGGTATTATTGCTTTAGTTGGGACGATTTTTGCGATTTCTTATACGATATTACGGCCCTTCTTAGCGTTGTCAGACATAGATTATGGCATTTGGTCAGGAATTAGCTTACATGAAATTGCTCACGTAGCCTTAGCTGCAGCACCAGGGGGACAAGATGCGCTAGCTATTGGTTTACTTGCAAAATTAGGTCGAGTGTTTTTACTTGTTCCACTGTGCTTTCTTTTGATGTACATCATGAAAAGGAAAAGATCTAGGGACGAATGTTCTGAAACGAAGGTTGAATTTCCATGGTTTTTAATAGGGTTCATTATCATGAGCATTATTGGAAGTTATGTCATTGGTACAACTATTCCAGTTTCAAGTGAATTTATGAATGGTATTTCCAAGCTTACTACATGGTATTTAACAGCAGCAATGGTCGGACTCGGATTAAATGTATGCCTTCGGGATCTCCGTACGAAGGCATTAAAACCGTTAATCGCGATGGGGATTACATCTATCTGTCTTTCAATTTTAGCTTACTTTATTGTATAAAAATGATAGTTTATTATAGTAAACTGAATGTTAATTGATTATCTTAGGGCCCGATTCCCTCCTACAAATTCAATCTCTTATTCAAGAATCTGGCACTTTTATGGAATAAGGAAGTACTATTTGTTCCCTTCTGAATTTTCCTTGAAACTGTTGTTATAGGATTTTTTTCTCACGGGGCATTATGGGTCAGTTAGCTCTAATATTGATAATGTAAAAAAGCTTGAGGACAGAAAATTTTTCTCAAGCTTTTTTTATTTCGAGTTAATTAGCTTGATGGGTAAATGGTGCTATCCCTATCAGAGGTAACCCATTAACGTGTTCTTGTACGCTATTTCAGTTATACGAAATCTAAAAAAATTTGTTAACTGATATGTTAGTTGAATCACTTTATAGAAATAGCTTGAAGAGTTTATCACAGATGCAAAACTGGTTCCTAGTCCTAGGAAGAGTCTAAGCTTGATGATAAAGGATTTTTTAATATGAATGATAGCAAAATTGAGAATTTCCAAAGAGTGGGGTGCGCAAATCATGCAGTTTTACAGAAGAAATCAGTTGGCATGGTTCTTGCAATATAAATGATAAGTAAATAGAGAAAGGAGGGAGGAGATGAATCCACAACTACTCTGTGAGAGTCTCAGAAAAGAATGACAACAATTCAAGTATTCCTTTCCATTTTTTCTGGAACGATTGTTGGATTCGTACTTGGTTTGCTCGGTGGAGGTGGATCTATTCTTGCGGTTCCTCTTTTGCTATACGTTGTCGGTATGAAAGATCCTCATGTGGTCATTGGAACGACAGCGTCAGCCGTAGCTATAAATGCCTACGTAAACCTTATTCCACACTCACGTGCCGGTAATGTGCAGTGGAAGGCAGCAATTGTTTTCGCCATCCCTGGTGCCCTGAGTGCTTATACAGGATCAATGATTGGAAAGTTGGTACCTGGTAAACAGTTGTTATTCCTTTTTGCCATTCTGATGATTGTTATGGCTGTAAAAATGGTTACGCCAAAAAAAGAGGAGAGTAGTCAAGCAGACAATCTTAAAAATCAAATCAAAATGCCACAGTTGATCATCATGGCGATCCTGGTGGGATTGTTATCCGGATTTTTCGGGATTGGCGGCGGATTTTTGATTGTTCCTGGCTTGATTTTTGCGGCAAGAATGCCAATGATTGCGGCAATTGGATCTTCTTTGGTATCAGTCGGTACATTTGGACTTACAACCGCAGTGAGTTACAGTTTATCCGGCCTCATAAACTGGTGGGTTATGTTGGCGTTTGTTGGAGGCGGAATTGGCGGTGGAATGGTGGGAGCACTGCTTGCGGCACGCTTAAGTAAGCAGCGGCGCACACTCCATTATATATTTTCAGGTGTCGTTATGTTCGTCGCCATTTACATGCTGATTATTAATGCTGAAGCCTTAGATTTGTGAGCAGCTTTACTAAAATGGAGATGAGGAGATAAGAATGCCAAAGGTGAAGAATGAGACACATTATAAAATTTTAATTATAGGCGGTGGGAGTGCTGGAATTACGGTTGCATCCCGTCTCCTGCGTGAATCACACAGCCTAAGCGGAAATATTGCCATCGTTGAACCCTCAACAAAACATTATTATCAGCCATTATGGACGCTTGTCGGAGCTGGTGAAGCGGATAAAACGGTGACACAAAGGGAAGAAGCATCCGTTATTCCGAGTGGAGCCGTGTGGGTGCAGGATGCGGTTACCGCATTTCAACCAGATGAAAATGCGGTTGTAACAGCATCTGGAAAGAAACTGCACTATGAGTATCTAGTTGTTGCTGCAGGGATTCAAATTGATTGGCATAAAATCAAAGGGTTAAAAGAAAGTATTGGAAAGAATGGGGTATGTAGTAATTACTCTTATGACTATGTTGATAGCACATGGGAAACGATTCGCAACTTCAAGGGAGGTACTTCCATCTTTACCAATCCGAATACTCCGGTGAAGTGTGGTGGAGCCCCTCAAAAAATCATGTATTTGGCGGATGATTATTTCAGAAAATCAGGAGTGCGCCCACACTCTTCAGTTATTTTTGCTTCAGGCAGCCCAAGCATATTCAATGTGAAAAAATATGAACAGGCACTTAACAAAATAATAGAACGAAAAGAAATCGAGACATGGTTTATGCAAAATCTCATTGAAATCGATGGTGAAAAAAAGCAAGCGACATTCGAAAATCTGAACACACAAGAGCGTGTAAATATCCAATATGACATGATTCATGTGGTACCACCAATGAGCGCCCCTGACTTTATTAAGAATAGTCCGCTTGCGGCAAGTAATGGTTGGCTGAATGTAGACAAATATACGCTGCAGCATCAATGCTTTGACAATGTTTTTGGCATTGGGGACTGCACCAACCTGCCTACGTCGAAAACGGGGGCTGCGATTCGTAAACAAGCACCCGTACTTGTAAAAAATTTACTTCATCGGATGCGAGCCAAACCATTGGTTCATCAATATGACGGTTATACATCATGCCCGCTTGTTACCGGATATGGACGGCTTATACTGGCCGAATTCAATTATGATTTACAGCCGCAGGAAACCTTCCCGATCAATCAGGCACGCGAGAGGTACAGCATGTATGTATTGAAGAAAAACTTCCTTCCTGTTATGTATTGGAAGGGAATGCTCAAAGGTAGGATGTAATCATGTTTCTGATGGTCATAACAAAACAAAAGCACGCGCTTAAAAGGAGGATGACTGATGTTACTCAAATACTTTTATGATGAGAAACTGGCTCAAGCTTCATACCTTGTGGGATGTCAGGATACGGGCGAAGCAATCATTGTTGATCCGTCACGCAATATAGAACCTTACATAGAAACAGCAAGAGCACATGGTGTTCGGATTGTGGGTGCAACGGAAACACACATCCACGCGGACTTTTTGTCTGGTTCGCAGGAGCTAGCTTCTAGGCTTGGATCCACATTGTATTTTTCTAATGAAGGAGGACCGGACTGGAAATATGAGTACGCAACTGGGTATGAACACTTTTATCTTAGAAATGGAGATGTTTTTGCCATTGGAAATATCCAATTTGAGGTGATGCATACACCAGGACACACACCTGAACATATATCGCTGCTTGTAACAGATGGCGGTGCATCTATCAAGGGCCCAATCGGCATATTTACCGGAGATTTTGTGTTTGTCGGTGACGTGGGGCGTCCCGATTTATTAGAAAAAGCCGTGGGGGTACGAGGTTCCTCAGAAAAAATGGCACGCATGATGTATCGGTCACTAAAGCAGTTTAAAAAGCTTCCTGACTATCTGCAAGTATGGCCAGGACATGGAGCGGGCAGTGCTTGTGGTAAAGCGTTAGGAGCAGTACCTTCTTCAACCATCGGCTATGAAAAACGGACAAATTGGGCATTGCAATATGATAACGAGGATCGTTTTATAGAAGCGCTGTTGGCTGGACAGCCGGAGGCACCCCCTTATTTTTCAATGATGAAGCGGTTGAATAAAGAGGGGGCACTTCAAATCCAAAGGATGGCAGTACCGCTTCGTATGGATGTTTCGATCGGTATTGTGCAGGAATGGGTGAAACAGGAAATGGTTATTGATACGCGTCCAGCCAGTGATTTTGCTGCCAAGCATTTACAAGGCGTGATGAATATTCCTTATAATAAATCATTTGTAACTTGGGCGGGATGGCTGTTGAATTATGACCAGCCAATCTATCTTCTAGCAACCAATACGGATGTGGCAGATATCGTGAAGGATCTCCAGTCCATTGGATTGGATCGTATCGTTGCCACAATGGATCCATGTGTGATGAAGCTGCTAGGTGAATCTGATTCGCGTGGAATGAAATATGAAGAAGTGACATTGGATCAGGTAGAGGGCGCAATTCAAACAGAAGGCATATATGTACTTGATGTCCGAAGTAAGGGCGAGTGGGAAGAAGGCCATATTCCGCAGTCGAAGCACGTGATGCTCGGTCATCTGCAGGAACAGGCACACACCATTCCGCAAGATAAACCAATTTTAGTTTATTGCAAAACTGGCGGAAGATCTGCTATCGCTGCAAGCCTTCTGCAAGTTCATGGTTTTAAAGACGTACAAAGTCTTGTGGGCGGTTATGAGGAATGGAGAAAACAGGAAAAGTTGCGAACCACTAGAGATTTTTAAATGAAATCTTTGAATTTTATCATCTATGCGAAATATTTACCATGTTTGCAAACTTGCCAATGCTTATAATGAAAGCGTTTATAAAATTGACATTCGCGGTATTCGGAATTCAATCAAGAATTCTATAAAAATAAGGCGATTTTATAAGGGAAATAAGTTGGCATGAAAATTGCTTATATAAATTACGTAAAGAGGTTTATGCATAAGCAAACATGAAAAGGAGAGATACTTCATGAAATATAATTTTGACCAAGAGATCTGTCGACTGGGCACTGACTGTGAAAAATGGGATAATCTTAAAAATCAATTTGGCGTAAAGGATGTTATTCCGATGTGGGTGGCCGATATGGATTTCCAGTCTCCGCAACCTGTCATCGAAGCGTTAAAACAGCGGGCGGAGCACGGTGTTTATGGCTACGGGCTTAGATCAGACTCGTATATGGAATCCATTGTTGACTGGATAAAAAGAAGACATCGATGGTCCGTTAAGAAAGAATGGATTACCCACAGCCCAGGCGTAATTCCGGCCTTATCGCTTGCGATTCAGTCCTTTACGAAGCCAGGAGATAAAATTATTATCCAACCGCCTGTATACCATCATTTTGCCCGTGTGATCCAAGCGGCCGGCCGTGAAATTGTAAGCAATCCGCTTATGCTTGAAAATGGGCGTTATTCCATGGATTTTGAAGACTTGGAGGCAAAGATAGATGCAAAGGTAAAAATGCTAATTCTGTGTAGTCCTCATAACCCGATCGGAAGGGTATGGAGCAAAGAAGAATTGACGAGGTTGGGACAGCTGTGTATAAAGCACAACATTCTCATTGTTGCGGATGAAATTCATTTTGATTTTGTTTATAAGACACATACTCACATTCCTTTTGCTTCTATTTCAGAAGAGTTTGCGAATCACTCCCTTTCCTGCATTGCGCCAAGCAAAACTTTTAACCTGATGGGTGTGCAGACGTCGAGTATTATTATTCCAAATCAGCAACTGCGCGATAGGTATAATCAGGAACTTCATACATTATCCATTGGCTCGCCAAACATATTTGGCGTTGTTGCGTTAGAGGCTGCTTACCGCTATGGAGAAGAATGGCTGGATCAGCTCCTTGAATATTTGCAGGGGAATTTGGAGTACACTCTGAGTTACTTCCGCAACAAGATTCCGCAAATCAACGTCATCCAGCCAGAAGGCACATACCTTGTATGGCTGGATTGCAGGGAATTGTGTTCTTCAGTTAAAGAACTGGATGAATTTATGTTACAGAGAGCAAGAGTTGCAATGAATGAAGGACACATTTTCGGTAGGCAAGGTGAAGGATTTATGAGGCTAAATATTGCTTGCCCGCGTTCGATGTTAAAAAATGCGCTGGGTGGAATAGAAAACGCTGTCGCTTCTCTATGTAAAGTTCATTAAGTTATTTTGTGATAATTTTTTATTATTATTCCATATAACGCTATAGGAGAGGAGGATCATATGGCAGGCTTTATTGGCATACAGCAGTTTATTCAAGACTACACGGAGAACACGGCAGAAATCCTTGGTTTGGATATAACTGTACTTGATGAAAATGGCGTTCGCATTAGCGGGACCGGCTATTATAAAGAGCTCATTGGCAAAGCGGCTCCGGAAGGCTCCTTTTTCAAAATGATATTGGAAACTGGAAAGCCTGGAGTAATCTACGATGTAAAAAAAGATGAGTCGCAATGTATGAAGTGTCAATTCGTTAATCAATGCAAAGAACTCGCCACCATTGGGTTTCCTATTGTAAAGCAAGATAAACTAGTTGGCGTCATTGGCATGATTGGTTTTTCTCATAAACAAAAGGAGAAAATGATTATAGAATCAGAGAAGCTGATACGTTTTTTAAGCAATGGCAGTACATTGTTAGGCAATAAATTAGCGATGCTAGACCTTGGTAAAGAAACGGGTTGTACAATTCAAGAGGATATCCCGGTCCCCCCAAATACCATTTCTTTTGAAAACATTCTTGGTAAAGATTCTGGGCTTCAAGATGTGATTAAAAAAGCAAGAAGGATTATAAACAGCCCATCTACTGTCCTGATTAGGGGAGATAGCGGTACGGGGAAGGAATTATTAGCCAAAGCGATTCATTTTGAAAGCAAGCGCCGAACGTATCCATTTGTAGCAGTCAATTGCGCCGCGATACCTGAAAGCTTGTTGGAAAGTGAGTTGTTTGGTTATGAGGGGGGATCATTTACCGGTTCAAATCGGAATGGGAAAATAGGAAAATTTGAATTAGCGGACAATGGAACCATTTTTCTTGATGAAATTGGGGATATGCCTCTATTCTTGCAACCCAAATTATTACGGGTTTTACAAGAAAGAGAGATTGAAAGAATCGGTGGAAAAAAAGCAATCGGGATTAATGTACGGGTGATTGCGGCCACTCACCGAAACCTGGAAGAAATGGTGAAGAAGTGCACTTTTCGCGAGGATTTGTACTATCGTCTCAATGTCATCCCCCTCCATACTAAATCCTTGCAAGAGCGGCGTGATGATATCGCCTTGTATCTCGATCATTTCATTCATAAACATTGCAGGATCATGCAAAGGTCTCCACTGAGACTTGACCCTATGCTGGAGCGATGGCTTATACGTTATGATTGGCCCGGGAATATACGGCAGTTGGAAAACGCCGTAGAATATATGGTCAATATGGCTGAATCAGATATGATCGGCTTCCATGATGTACCTGATTATATACTTCAACAGGATCGTCTCTCTGTCGAGAGTAGAGGACTGAGTTTAGAACAAATGATTTCAGAATATGAAAGAGATGTAATCCAGAGCTACTTCTTAGCTGAAAAATATGATAAAGAACAAATCGCCCAGGAACTACAGATTAGCCTGTCTACCCTTTATCGCAAGTTAGAAAAATATAAATTATGTTAACTTTATTAAAAAGATAACTATTTTTCTTGATTAGAAGTTAATTGAAATGAAAGCGGGAGAGTGCTTCTATCATTTTCTCGCCTGGATTTTTAGAGAGGGGTGAGGACAAAAGAAGCAGGTAGAGCTACGTTTTAAAATAACTGAAATTTCCAAAAAGACACAAGTGAGATTAACAGTCAGATGAGACAATACAAATTGCATTTGAACTATGAGTAAATAGGGGGACATGCTATGGGGAAATTAGAAGCAGAGTTAATTAACGTGTTAGAAGAGCGAAATTCAAAAGGATCATTACAACGGCAGCTGAAATCTAGACATTTAACGATGATGGCTATTGGGGGCGCTATTGGAACGGGATTATTTGTATCCAGCGGATCAACGATTAGCACTGCAGGGCCGGGAGGAGCGCTTGCTGCCTACATTCTGGTCGGCATTATGGTCTATTTTGTCATGAATAGTTTGGGAGAGCTATCGGCCTTTTTACCGGTTCCAGGGGCCTTTGACATTTATGCCTCAAAGTATGTGGATCCTGCGTTTGGCTTTGCGTTAGGTTGGAACTATTGGTATACAACCGCGATTACGGTTCCTGCTGATTTGGTGGCCTCTACCCTTATAATGAAGTATTGGTTCCCAAACGTACCTTCTCTCTGGTGGAGCGCACTATTTCTGGGGTTGCTGCTAATCTTAAATATTTTATCAGTCAAGGCATTTGGGGAAACTGAATACTGGTTTGCCGGTATTAAGGTCATCTCGATCATCGTGTTTCTCGTTATTGGCGTTGCCATGATTTTTGGAATTATGGGAGGACATGCGGTCGGGTTCAGTAACTTTACCCAAGGAGATGCTCCTTTTCATGGAGGGCTTATATCTATCTTTAGTGTAATGCTCGTCGCTGGTTTTGCATTTCAGGGAACCGAAGTTATTGCGACGGCTGCTGGTGAAACCGATAATCCTTCGAAAAACGTACCAAAAGCGATTCGTTCAATCTTTTGGCGAATCCTCATCTTCTACGTATTAACGATTTTTGTTATCGGCTTGATTATTCCTTTTACAGATCCGAACCTACTTAAATCCGGCGTTAAAAATGTTTCTATCAGTCCCTTCACGCTCGTTCTTCAAAGAGCCGGTTTGGCATTTGCGGCTTCAGTTATGAATGCCGTGCTCCTTACGTCTGTTTTATCGGCAGCTAATTCAGCAATGTATGCGTCTTCACGTATGCTATGGGCATTGGCGAAAGAAGGAAAGGCACCACGCATCTTTGGACGGCTTAACCGGAAGGGAATTCCCATGTTGGCTCTGTGTACGACGGCGATTTTAGGACTTGTCTCCTTTTTGGCTTCCCTTTTTGGAAATGGTTCGGTTTTTATTTGGCTGGTAAATGCTTCAGCTCTTACCGGATTTATCAAGTGGTTAGGAATTGCCGTAAGTCATTATCGTTTCCGTAAGGCATATGTGGCACAAGGAAGAGATTTAAATGAATTGCCGTTTAAAGCCAAATGGTACCCGCTGGGTCCGGTTATCACGCTGTTATTTTTTGTGGTTTTCATTCTTGGACAGAATCTTTTTTCAGGACATCAAGTTAGCTGGGCAGAAATTCTCGCGACATATATTGGTCTTCCTATTTTCTTGCTTCTCTGGCTTGGTTATAAATTCATTAAGAAAACAAAAGTTGTTCCACTTATGGAGTGTGATTTTGAACGCAAAGAATAGTAGGGAAAGCTGTGTGTAATGTACAGCGCTTATTTTCAGAGGAACATTAAACACAATTCCGTTTAAATAGGATTACATAAAAAAAAAGAGGTGGTTTTTATGATAAAAGAAACAATCATAACCAAAGAAGCTCCCAAGGCTATCGGTCCTTATTCACAAGGTATTAAAGCAGGAAATGTAGTGTATACTTCAGGGCAGCTCCCGATTCATCCTGAAACCGGAGAAATGCCTGATAATATTGAGGAGCAAACAAGGATGTCACTGGAGAATCTCAAGCAGGTTATAGAAGCGGCGGGAGCAAGCTTACAGCAGGTAATAAAAACAACGGTTTTTTTAAGCGATATGAATCATTTTGCCGCGATGAATCAAGTATATGGAGAATTTTTTTCCGTGAATTATCCGGCTAGAAGCGCGATTGAAGTTGCTCGTCTACCAAAAGATGCTTTGATTGAAATCGAAGCGGTTGCTATGATTTAATCATAATAATTGAAAAGAGAACCTCAGATTGATATTCTCTTTTCTTAATTTACATATGGCTTTAAAAGAGGACACAGGAGGAGATTAATATGAATTTAGCACAATTTCCTAGACAACGATATACACCCACATATACACCCATTGAGAAATTACATCATTTTTCTGAAGTTCTTGGTGGCCCTTCGATTTATATTAAACGAGATGATTTACTTGGGCTGACGGCCGGTGGAAATAAAACAAGAAAACTAGAGTTTCTCGTTGCCGATGCATTGGAAAAAGGCGCGGATACGCTAATTACATGTGGAGGCATTCAATCAAATCATTGCCGTTTAACGCTGGCCGCTGCCGTTAAAGAGAAAATGAAGTGCATTCTCGTATTGGAAGAGGGACTTTTAACAAATTCTGAGCCGGATTTTAATGGTAACTATTTTCTGTATCATTTACTGGGCGCTGAAAAAGTCAAGGTTGTACCTAATGGGACGGACTTGATGAAAGAAATGCTGAAAGTAGCTAAAGAGGTAACGAATGAGGGATATAAACCTTATATCATTCCGGTTGGGGGATCGAATGGCATTGGTGCAACGGGATATGTTGCTTGCGCTCAGGAGATTTTGGCACAGTCCTTTGATCAAGGAGTCAATATGAATGCTGTTGTTTGTGTAAGCGGTAGCGGGGGAATGCATGCAGGTTTGGTGACTGGCTTTTATGGAAATCAAAGTAAAATACCGGTTATCGGAATAAACGTAAGCAGAGGAAAAGTGGAACAAGAAGAGAAAGTTTTTCAGCTTGTTAAAGAAACTTCAGCACATATTGGCATTCCAAATTCAATCCCTGGTGAGGCTATTATGTGTTTTGATGAATATGTCGGACCAGGCTATGCTTTACCTACGCCTGAAATGGTGGAAGCTGTCAAGCTCATGGCAAGAACAGAAGGGATTTTGCTGGATCCGGTATATACAGGTAAAGCAGCAGCGGGACTCATTGATTTAATACAAAAAGGCACCTTTAAGCCGGACGATAACATCCTATTTGTACATTCTGGCGGAGCCTCAGCGTTATACGCCAATACTTCGCTCTTTTATTGAAATTTAAGAGGGAATTGCTCGTATTCATACGGGTGGTATTTTTGGATGGATGAGAAAATTAATATGTTATATCGATCGATTTAAAAAGTGTCTGTTGATGGACATATCTTCAGATGTGTCCATCAGATTTAAAAAAAGAGTTGTATGAATGAATTTAGTTTACGAAAAAATGTAATCGTATATAAAAATATCTTGAAAAATGAGGGCGAAATCTATGTTACACAACTTTGATGAATCTATAAATAGGGTCGGTACTGATTCGGATAAATGGGATAATGAAGGGAAAGGAGGCTTATTAATTCCACTGGGGATCGCTGACACCGATTACAAGGCACCACGTGAAGTGTTAGATGCGCTAAGGAAAAAGGTAGACTTTGGAGTCTTTGGTTATGGAAATTTTCCTCATGAACGATTTACTAGTGCTATTAAAGGTTGGTATGGGCGTCATCATAAAATCGATATTCGAGAAGATGAAATTAGTTATGCACCAGGATTAATGACAGGTGCTCTATGGATGTTTTTGGATGCTTATACGAATCCAGGAGACAAAGTCGTGATTCAACCTCCAGTCTATGCTACTTTTAAAAAGGTAATTGAAAATTTTAATAGAAATGCTGTCGATAATCCATTAAAATTCCGAAATGGGAGTTATGATATTGATTTTGAAGATTTAGAGATTAAACTAATGATGCCCGATGTGAAAATCCTCCTTGTATGTAATCCTGCTAATCCCATTGGACGAGTTTGGACAAAAGAAGAAATGAAGAAAATGTACGATTTATGTCGAGAGAATAACGTGATTATTATAAGTGATGAAATTCATAGTGACATGATCCACAAAGGTTTACGTTTTTACTCCTTTTTAGAGATTTGTGAGGAAGAGGATAATAATGTTGTGGTGATGAACTCTCCAAGTAAAACCTTCAATTTAGCATCTTTCTTTAGTGCTTATGTTATTATAAAAAACAAAAATTTGAAGAAAGCTTTTGACGATATTTATGTGAAATATCACTTCGATTATAGCTATTTAGGGGTTGAGGCTTTAATAGTTGCTTATAATGAATGCGATTATTACGTGAATAAATTAAATGATTATTTACGAAACAATATTGTTTTTGCTATTGAGCATATCAATAAAAATTTACCAAAGTTAAAAGTTCAGTATCCTGAATGTTCCTATTTGCTATGGATTGACTGTGAAGAGTTAGGCTTAAACAGCGAGGAGTTAGTTCAATTTTTTGAAAATTCCGGAGTTAAAATCAATGCTGGGAGCATGTATGGAAAAGATAGCGATAATTTTGTGAGGGTGAATATTGCTTGTACAAGATCTTTACTAGAACGTGCTTTAAAACAGCTAAAGGAAAATTATGATAAAAATGGTGGGTTTTTAAAAAAATACAACTAAGCAGGAAGAAATAAAAACGACACAATTCAGATTACTAAAATTAGGAGGCGTTTTAATAATGAACTATTCATCAAAACTAGTAAAAGTAAATAAAGATCCAGGGCATGGCTCACACATCTCCCCTGTTTATATGACTTCAACGTTTGTTTTTGATAATGCAGAAATTGGAGCAAAACGCTTCGCAGGAGAAGATCCAGGATTTATGTATTCACGCCTGGGAAATCCAAATGTACGAGAGCTAGAAGAGAAGGTAGCGGAATTGGAATTTGGTGAAGGTTGTTTGGCGTTCTCATCTGGGATGGCTGCTATAACTGGTTGTCTCTTGGGTATTTTGCAGGCAGGAGATCACGTTGTTGCACACACAGCGTTGTATGGGGCGACGCACGCATTTCTAACCAAAACGGTAAAGAAGTTTGGAATTGATGTAACATTTGTACCATTTAAAAATGGGGAAGAGCTTGAACCACACATTACAGATAGAACGAAAGTGGTCTACTTTGAAACACCTTCCAATCCTACGCTTTCCTTAGTGGATATGAAAAGTGTAGCGGCGATCGCCAAGCAAAAGGGTATCTTGACCGTAGTTGATAATACGTTTTTGTCCCCATATTTGCAAAATCCTATTCTATGCGGAATTGATATTGTCGTCCACAGTGCAACAAAATATTTGTCCGGTCATGGATATCTTATTGGTGGACTAGTGATTTCCAGCAAGGAAATTATTGATCCGATGAGAAAAGAAGTGCAGAAGACTATGGGAGCAAATTTGGCCCCTATGGATGCCTGGCTTCTCTGTCAAGGGATACGTACATTACACATTCGCATGGATCGCTCACAAGAAAATGCACAAATTTTGGCTGACCGCTTGGAAAAACATAAGGCTATAGAGAAGGTTTATTTTCCAGGACTAGCAAGTTTCGAAGATAAAAATATCATGGAGAAACAAATGAAAGGTCCTGGAGCAATGATTTCTTTTGTCTTGAAGGGGGGATACGAAACCGGTGTTAAACTTATGAATTCAGTAAAATTGTGTACTTTAGCAGTTTCCCTAGGGGACATAGGTACACTAATTCAACATCCAGCTTCGATGACACATGCGATTATCCCTAAAGAAGAAAGAGAAAAAGCAGGTCTCAATGATGGACTCGTTCGTTTTTCGGTTGGAATTGAAGATGTGGAAGATATATGGAAGGATCTCGAAATGGCATTAGAATAACGGATGGTATCAGGAACTTTTTGTCCACCTCTATTTGGAGGAAGCTCTAAACTCCGGGTATCCTCCCGGAATTATCCTAGTTTATCCATTCATTTACACACCAAGGCACCAGGGCGAGAAGTTGTAAACAACCCACTCATAATTTTTTGTATAGAGTATATAAAAAATTATCAGAATAATATAAAAATATAAATAAATAGGAATATTTGTAATAGTATAATTTCTATGGATTCTCTAGAAAATAAGCTGTTATTGCTAGATTACAATCAAGAATCAGATTTATTTGGTTATGAGGGAGGTGATTTCACAGGATCAAGACGTGAAGGGAATATTGAAAATTTGAATATGCGCACAAAGGGGGATATTTTTATGAAAAAGAGTTTAAAAATAGTCGCTTTTTCGTTACTCGTTTCACTTATGTTAACTGCATGTGGAAAAACGCAAAATCAAGCAACCACTCAACCGGATAATCAGGCAGCTGGGAGTAAGAATCTGCTAGAGCAAATTAAAGCAGATAGAAAAATTAAAATTGGAACAGAAGGAACCTATGCACCGTTTAGCTACCATGATGCTTCAGGAAAATTAACTGGTTTTGATATCGAAATCGCTGAGGAAGTAGCGAACAGACTTGGTGTGAAACCAGAATTTATTGAAACCCCATGGGACGGTATATTTGCAGGAATTGATTCGAAACGATTCGATATCATAGTTAATCAAGTAGGAATACGTCCTGACCGTCAGGAAAAATACGATTTTTCTGAGTCGTATATTGTGTCAAAACCTTTCTTGATTGTTCACAATGACAATGACACTATTAAATCATTTGCAGATTTGAAAGGAAAAAAAGCAGCTCAGACACTAACTAGTAATTTTAAGGATATAGCAATATCCAACGGTGCTGAGATTGTGGGAGTCGAAGGATTTAATCAATCCGTTGATTTAATACTTTCAAAACGCGCTGATGCGACTGTAAATGATGGATTGTCCTATCTCGATTTCAAAAAGCAAAAGCCTGATGCACCTATTAAAGTTGTAGCAGAGCTTGATGAACCGGCACAAATGGGAATTATGTTTAGGAAAGGGAATAAAGAATTGGTAGAGGCCGTAAATAAAGCACTCTCCGACATGAAGAAAGATGGTACGTATTTAAGCATCTCACAAAAATACTTTGAAACCGATGTTTCAAAATAAGGAGTGTTCTAATGTTTGCTGATGAAAGAATGCTACGAATTATTGACATCATTGTAAACTCATTTTTACCGATGTTAAAAGCAGGGATCGCTTTTACCGTACCGTTGACACTTATATCTTTTTTTCTGGGACTCATTCTTGCTTTGCTTACAGCACTGGCTCGAATCTCGGGAATTAAACCTCTCGACGCTGTTGCAAGATTTTATGTATGGGTAATTAGGGGAACACCGCTGCTTGTTCAGTTGTTTATTATTTTCTATGGTCTTCCAAGTGTTGGGATTACAATTGGTCCGCTGCCATCGGCTATTATCGGTTTTACTCTTAGTGTTGGCGCCTATAACTCAGAGATTATTCGCGCAGCTATACTTTCAATTCCCAAGGGTCAATGGGAGGCCGCTTATTCAATCGGGATGAGTTATCGTCAAGCATTAAAAAGGATTATTCTTCCTCAAGCAACAAGGGTGTCTGTCCCACCCATGTCAAACAGTTTTATAAGCTTGGTAAAGGATACATCATTGGCTGCTACAATAACAGTGACCGAAATGTTTAGAATCGCGCAGCAAATTACAGCAACAACCTATGAACCATTGGTACTATATTGTCTAGCAGGATTTATTTATTTGATATTCAGTACAGTTCTTTCAAACGCTCAAGGACGTATGGAAAAACGACTTGATCGATATGTGGCGGGCTGATTTGATAGGAGGATATTCAAGTGATTGAGATAAAGAACCTGCATAAGCAGTTTGGGCAAACAGAAGTTTTAAAGGGAATCGATTTGAAAATAGAGGAAGGCAATACAGTTTGTATTATTGGGCCTTCGGGATCAGGTAAAACAACTTTGTTACGTTGTTTGAATTTACTGGAAATACCTACAAAAGGAACTATCACGCTTGGAAAATTTTCTTTGGATTTTCGGGATAAAAAGCAAGTTCCAAAAGATAGGGTTATTAAGTTCCGTCAACAAACAGGTATGGTTTTCCAGAGTTATAATTTGTTCCCTCATATGACTGCACTTGAAAATGTTATGGAAGGCCTGTTCATCGTTCGTAAGCAAGACAAGGAACTTTCACGTACTAAAGCTCTTCACTTGCTAGAAAAGGTAGGATTAAAGGAACGTGCAAACCACTACCCATCTCAGCTATCCGGGGGACAACAACAACGCGTAGGAATCGCCCGAGCGATGGCAATGGAACCTGAAGTCCTACTTTTTGACGAACCTACTTCCGCGTTAGATCCTGAGTTAGTAGGAGAAGTTCTGAAGGTTATGAAAGAACTGGCTAAAGAAGGAATGACTATGGTTGTTGTAACTCATGAAATGAACTTTGCTCGTGAGGCAGCGGATAAGGTAGTATTCATTGATAAGGGTGTGATTGTCGAAGAAGGAACACCACAACAAATTTTTGAAAATACAGAGCATGAACGTACATTACAATTTTTAAATAAACTTTGTTCGTAAAACGATTTAACTATGCATAATCTGGCAAAGCAGCAATGCAAGTAATCTCCCAAACTTAGACATACGGCTTATTAAATATAGTACAGTATTATTACGTTTTATCTAACTATATTTAGAGGATGGTTAATCCCATTAACCTTTCCCTTATTTTAACAACAAAGCTTTAAAAGATTAGTAGGGACAGAAATCTTTGATTTACTTTCATCTATTTAAATAATGAAAAAAAGCAAACAGAAGTAGCTCTGTTTGCTTTTTTTAACTCAGTGCTTGAGGCATTTAGTCATTATCATTGTTAAACTATGCTTCCTATCATTCGTCTACTTCGTACGCGGTGCACCATTAATTTTGAGAAAATTTTCTTAAGATGTTTTTCTTAATCTTGAAAATAATTTTCTCAATCGTGAAGGAAATGGGACTGATTAACCTATAGAACGGTTGTAAAAATAGCGATATTACAGAAAATTAAAAGTTGGCATGAAAATTGCAAATAAATATTCATGACTAAGAGATTAGCACAACGAGGAGGTAAGTGATGTATAAAACCGTTATTTTAGGAACTGGCCCTGCTGGGCTGACCGCAGCAATCTATCTAGCACGTGCTAACCTAAGTCCTTTAGTCATCGAAGGGCCTGAACCAGGGGGGCAATTGACATTGACAACAGATGTTGAGAATTTCCCTGGCTTCCCTGAAGGGATTATGGGACGAGAGTTGATGCAGAACATGCGAAGGCAAGCTGAGTATTTTGGAGCAAATTTTAAAAGGGGGTGGGTTAAAAAAGTCGACTTTTCAAATAACCCTTTTACCTTAACGGTGGAAGGAATAGGGGAGCTCAAAACGCAATCATTAATCATTTCAACGGGGGCTTCTGCGAAACTTTTGGATATTCCAGGGGAAAGGGAAAATATTGGCCGTGGGGTAAGTACCTGTGCAACGTGTGATGGATTTTTCTTTAGAGGAAAGAAAATTATCGTTGTCGGTGGCGGAGATTCAGCTTTGGAAGAAGCAAATTTTTTAACGAAGTTTGCTTCGGAGGTTCGTGTTGTGCACCGCAGAAAGGAGCTTCGCGCTTCCCAAATTATGCAAGACCGTGCCAAAAGTAATCCAAAAATTACTTGGAGTTTAAATTACATTCCTGAAGAAGTGATTGCAGGAGAACGACACGTTACTGGCTTGAAAGTAAAAAACAGTGTAACTGGAAAAAACGAAATTCTGGAATCTGATGGTGTTTTCATTGCAATCGGGCATAAACCGAACACATCTTTTTTAGACAATCAAATCAAAACGGACGATATGGGATATATCATTGTGAATCCTGGTACAACAGAAACAAATATTCCTGGTGTATTTGCCTGCGGGGATGTTCAAGATCATAAATACCGCCAAGCAATTACTGCTGCAGGAAGTGGTTGTATGGCTGCTCTGGATTGCGAAAGATACTTTGATGCAATTGCGTTTAAGTAGTGGAAACAATCAGTATAACATTTGAGAACAAAATATAGGGAGGATTTTAATTATGAAAGAGATCAAAACAGAACAAGAGTTTAATGAGGCGATTTTATCAACAAAACCAGTTATGGCCAAATTTTATGCTGAATATTGCCCAGACTGTCAGCATACCGATTTATTCATCCCGATTTTGGAAGAAGCATATAAAGAAAAAGTTGATATGATCGCAGTAAATCGAGAACATTTTCCGGAACTATTAGAAAAGCTAGATGTGTACGGAATCCCAAGCTTTATTGCTTTTCAAGAAGGGAAGGAACTTAATCGCTTTGTTAGTAAACTCGGAAAAAGCCAGGAAGAGGTTGAACAGTTTCTCAATCAAATCTTTGAAGAAAGTAGAAAATGAGAATAGATACTCATTTACTAGTATTTAATTGGGTGTAGCGCCTATCCATAAAGATATCGACACTGCTTTCTAACAAATACAATACTGAAACTCAATTAGAGCCGCTCTACTTTGACATTTATATTTAATGATAATCAGGGTTATAACAATCTGTATCACCCGCATTAATCTGAAGCCAATAAATATTGAGTAGTCACTCAATATTTATTGGCAATATATTCGAAACTATCGATTTTATCGACTTGTTTTTTGTATAGGCACTATTCAGCCTTTAGGACTAGAATCACCTCTATATTATATACATTAGGAGGAATAAAAAATGGAACTTATGAAATATGTGAAGGAATACAATTATCTAAAAGTCAATATGGAGAAATCAGGATTCATGTATGGTCTGTGTGATACAAGAACAGTTAAATATAGTCAAGATTTAGATTTATTACTTAACAAATTAATGAAAATTAGATATCCAGGATTAAAGAGAAGAACAAATTAAATTAAGCCAAACAATTGATGTATAAAAGGAAGGTGAATAAAGTGCTAGACCCATTGGCTTTAGAATTAAATCATGTCATTGAAGAACGCAATAAACCAGTATATGAGATGTTGTCATCGTTGGGAAAATCATTGTATTTTCCAAAAGGGATTGTCAGCCAGGCAGGAGAGGCAAAGGGAAAAGCAGACCGATTCAATGCAACAATCGGGATGGCCTCAGAGGGTGGACAACCAATGTATTTAGATGTCATTCACAAGAACCTCTCCCACTACGATCCGAAAGACCTGTATCCATATGCACCAACGGCAGGAAAACCAGAGTTGCGTGAGGTTTGGAGAAAGAAGCTTCTTAAAGATAATCCTTCCCTTGAAGGAAAGGAATTTGGCACTCCGATCGTGACGAACGCGCTGACCCATGGCTTGAGTATCGTATCCGACCTGTTTGTGGAAAAAGGTGATCCCATTTTACTGCCAGATAAGTATTGGGATAATTATCATATAACATTCAACGTCCGCCGCGGCAGCCAAACAGTGACCTATCCATTATTCACCAAAGCAAACCTATTTAATGGAAAAGGTATGCTGGAGGCCCTTTTATCCTGTAAGAATGGAAAAGTTATCCTTGTGCTTAATTTCCCGCATAATCCAACAGGCTATACTCCTTTGGAAAAAGAAGTGGAGGAAATCCTTCATGCCATCAAGCAGGCAGCGGATCTTGGGATTAACATTGTTGCTGTTATTGATGATGCTTATTTTGGATTATATTATGAAGATTCAATCAAAGAATCTATATTTGCTCGTTTAGTAGGGTTACACCCGCGTGTCCTCCCCATTAAAATTGATGGGGCAACCAAAGAAGAATATGCTTGGGGTTTTCGTGTTGGGTTTCTCACATTTGGAATCCGAGATGCTTCGGTTTTGGAAGCGCTGGAGAAAAAGGCGATGGGTTCCATTCGAAGTACCATCTCATGCAGTCCCCACCTTTCCCAAACAATCATTTTGGAGGCCTTGTTAAATCCCGAATTTGAAGTGCAGCTCAGGGAGAGAAATAAGGTAATGGAAGCCAGGGCGAAGCGAGTCAAAGAGATCTTAGCAGACGGGAAATATGCGGATGCATTCGAACCCTATCCATTCAACTCAGGGTATTTCGTGTGTCTTCGAATCAAGCATTCCGATGCAGAAACGCTGCGGATCCACTTGCTCAAGCAGTACGGAGTGGGGACGATCTCCCTAGCCAAGACGGATCTTCGAATCGCATTTTCCTGTGTTGATTTAACTGATCTGGACCTGCTTTTTGAACTTATCTATCGGTCATGTAAAGAATTAGAATCCATAGTGTAATAGAGACCCTTACATAAGGTCCTTTTACTTCCTTGGTATTAGCGGAATTGTTTTTCAAACCTGAGATAAAGATTTCTCATATTTAAGAATTAACAAAGGTATCGATAGTGGTTATGGAAAAGGTTTATCCCAAAATTTTCAATAATATCAGGTCAAAGAACGGAATATAGTAAGCATTCCTTTGTTATTTTATCGGTGGCATGTTTTTGCCAAATAGGTATATGAAAGCAAAACATTAAAGAAATTATCCTTCATAGGAGGACAATGTATCATGACAAATCAAACGACAGAATATACACTGATCGACTTTATTCGAGATATGACATGGGTAATAGAGAGAAATGAGAGTGATGCCGTTCGGGTGGCAGAGGCAGAGCGTTTACTCGGTGAGCTGCTTCGCACCACATCCTGGCTCTCTCCCGAAAAGCGCAAGCCCAGCTCGGAAGGTTATGCCCGCCATTCCCTATACTGCGATCCGCAGGGTCGTTTTGAGATAATTGCACTTGTCTGGAAGCCGGGGCAGAAAACTTCACTCCATGATCACGATGGTACTTGGGGAGCCGAAGGGGTTGTGGCTGGACAGATCAAGGTGACGAACTATCTTCGAGTGGATGAGATTTCAGAAAGTTTAGTAAAACTCAGGCAAACTGATACATTGATTGTAAATCAGCAAATGACTGGCAAACTCCTGCCCCCAGCGGATTGTCACATCCTTGAAACGGAGGGCGATCAAACGGCGATAACCATCCATGTTTATGGAAAACAACTCCGTAAGTTTCGGGTATTTCAACCTTTACAACAAGAAGGTATTTTTTCAGCCCACGATTCCTTTGTAGGGTATACCCCCGGGCCAATCTAAGTTTATTTATAAATATTAATCTATAAAATTGTCTAATTTATGCGAGAGGGGTAAAAAGCTTGAGTGTTGTAACGAAAAAAATTAACAAAGTTTTAGTCGCAAACCGGGGAGAAATTGCCATTCGTATTTTTCGTGCATGTACAGAACTAAATATTCGAACTGTGGCCATTTACTCAAATGAAGATGCATGGTCTTTTCATCGCTTTAAAACAGATGAAGCGTATTTAATCGGAAAAGGAAAAAAGCCAATTGAAGCTTATTTGGACATTGAAGGGATCAACTGCAGAAGTGATAGTAGATTTCTAAATTTAAAAAAGCGTAAAACCCCTTATGAGATAGGGGTTTTACGCTTTTTTTATATGATTATGTTGAGATTCAGCCCTTTTAGAAAATAAAATGAGTGATTACTTTGATCCAACCGAAAAACGCAATCCATAACGGAACACTAAGTGATGTACCCCAAATTAATCCAATTAATAGATTCCCCTGCTTGTCCATGAAATCCACTCCTATGATCGACATAGATAAACATTTATGGTTTTCGAGTTTTATTGATAACGCTTTCAATAGTTGGGATCTCAAATAGACCTTCCCCTACTAAGGGGTGTTAAGTCTTCAGATTGTTTCCTTTATGATACCCAAACATTGTTAGGGAAAAACGTAGAAATGTGCGAAAATTGAAAAAATATTTCGACAATAAATGTGATGATGTGCCAATGGAGGTGGACTGTTGTTATGATCACTTTATTATCATATTAAATAGGTTTATAGGGCTATTTTTAATCCTAGTAATCGATGGTATAATATCAAAATAAACACATAGTTCGTACGAAAGGGCACTCCCATTGAAAAATGGTGTCGCAAAACTAGAGGGGCTAAGGTTGTCATAACTATGCTAGCCAGTTACCGAATATGATCGATCACCTTACTACGAATTATAAAACATACTCTAGGAGGTAATACTATGTTTATATTTATTGCAGGCCTATTTGTTGGATCGTTCTCTATGCTTTTGATTATGAGTCTAATGGTTGCAGCGAAAAGAGGAGACCAGTTAATCGAAACACATCAATAAATTGAAAGCGTTTTCTAAAACAATCCCGTCTTTTTAGGGGTTGTTTTTTTATTTTTAGGTAAGGCTACCAGAGATTTAATCACATTTTCGTCGCCTAGTTGCTCTACGTGACTGTATTCAAAATTTTAGGACGTTTTGGGTCACGTAGAACCCCTCTACGTGACTGAACTCAAGAAATTCGGACGTTTTGGGTCACGTAGAACCCCTCTACGTGACTGAACTCAAGAAATTCGGACGTTTTGGGTCACGTAGAACCC
>NZ_JBGBPR010000025.1:0-5834 GCF_041106275.1 Neobacillus sp. BF23-41 | reverse complement strand
CTCTACGTGACTGAACTCAAGAAATTCCAACGTTTTGGGTAACGTAGAGCCACCCTACGTGACTATACTCAAGAAGTTCCAACGTTCTGGGTAACGTAGAGCCACTCTACGTGACTGAACTCAAGAAATTCCAACGATTTGGGTAACGTAGAGCCACTCTACGTGACTGAACTCAAGAAATTCCAACGTTTTGGGTAACGTAGAGCCACCCTACGTGACTATACTCAATAAATTCCAACGTTCTGGGTAACGTAGAGCCACTCTACGTGACTGAATTCAAGAAATTCCAACGTTCTGGGAACGTAGAGTCACTTAACGTAACTGACTTCTTTGCCAAAGCCTATTTTTAAAAAGGTCTGCTCCCCACTCTAAAGCAAAAAAAGCCAAATGATGCTTTATCATCATTCGGCTTAATAGAGTTACCATTCTATTTAAAAGTTCTGAGCTACTAGATCTTTGACCTTATCCTGATCAATCACTAATTGGTAGTTATTTGCTTTTAAGATATCATCGTACATTCTTTTTCCTTCACCAGGAATTTGGTGGTATTCCAACTGTGTGTTGGGGTCGAAATCTTTCGCTGCTAGTCCAAGGCTTAACATATCTTGTGTAGACATATTGGTCGCAATCACAAAGTCGGGAATGGATTTCACTAAAGAAGGCAAGTTGGTAATATTATTTGGACTTAAGGCTTTCTTTGCAATTCCTTTTAGCGCTTCTTCTTGTAACTTTTGACGACCATATTCGCCACTTGCGAGGGAATAGCGCTCGTGTACAACCTCAGCTACCATTTTTCCATCAAAGGAATGGGTTCCTGCACTTATCACTTTATTCTTGTTTTCACCATACCAAGGATGTGTTAATTTCACATCAAATGGTACGCTCATCTCAATGCCATCGACGGCATCCACCATTGCTTGAAAGCCGCCATAATTGGTTTCGACATAGTAATTGATTGGAGTTCCTGTTAATTCAGCGACTGCATTGACTGCTGCTTCTACCCCTTTTTTGGCGCCTTTTGTGGCCTGCATAATATATTGAACACTTGTTAGTTTGGTATAGCCGTACCCATCTAAATGAACGCGGGTATCACGTGGAATGCTAACCGCATCATATTGATGTTTTGTTAAATCAACATGGACCAACATCATCGAATCCGAGTGACCCACATTTTGTCCTTTTCGTTCATCGGACCCGATCAATAACAGGTTAAAAACGGGTTCTTTTACCTCGACAGATTCACTTGTTGATGTGGTATCGCCCGTTTTTCCTGAACTTACCACAGGCACCGTGGAAAAATGATTTGTCGGCTGTATCTTATAGTATTCATATCCAAGGCCCGCAACGATGAGTAAAATAATACCCAAAATGCTAAAGCCGGCAATCTTCCATTTGCGTTTATTCTTCTTTTTCATAATTTCCTCCGATGGATTAGCAAAATCAATTCTATTAATTTTACAGTTTTTGAAGCATCTATTCAATCATAATTTATGGGAAATCATTGGCAATCATGTGTCATCGATTCAATCATTCTAAGATTCCCAGTAATCCTAAAAATAAGCTCGATTGCCAACATAGGAATCGGGCTTTTTATTTTTACCAGCGTTATCTAAAACATCGAACATTTCTGTTCGTATGTAGCGGTGGAATATTTCGTGAACTACAAAATAAGCATATATACATAAAGGAATGACACCCGATAGGCAGCCCAAACCAAAATTCCTTCCATAACGACCCGGAATGGAGGTTACGATGAAAGCTATTATTCTAGCAGGTGGAAGCGGGACACGCTTATATCCGTTAACGATGGTCACCAGTAAACAATTATTACCTATTTATGATAAGCCGATGGTCTATTATCCGCTTTCCACCTTAATGCTTGCAGGGATTCGTGATATTTTGATTATTTCAACTCCAGAGGATACGCCGCGTTTTGAAGCACTTCTTGGGGATGGATCCCAGTTTGGAATACATCTAGAATATAAAATCCAGGCGAGCCCAGATGGATTAGCCCAGGCTTTTTTTATTGGGGAAGAGTTTATTGGCGATGATTCCGTCGCGATGATTTTAGGAGACAATATTTTCTACGGCAGTGGGATGCGAAAAATTCTCCAACGTGCGGCCCAAAAGGAGAGTGGGGCAACCATTTTTGGTTACCATGTGCAAAATCCAGAGCGTTTTGGTGTAGTGGAATTTAATAAAAATGGAAAAGTATTAAGCGTCGAAGAAAAACCTCAGGTACCAAAATCAAATTATGCGATCACGGGATTGTACTTTTACGACAATCGAATTGTGGATATTGCCAAAAGTGTCAGACCATCGGCACGAGGTGAGTTAGAGATTACCACTGTAATCGATCGATATTTACGGATGGGAGAACTCGAGGTTGAGCTGCTTGGACGAGGTTTTACGTGGATGGATACGGGAACACATCAAAGTTTAGTGGAAGCCACTAATTTTGTAAAAACAATTGAGGATCATCAAGGAATTAAAATCGCGGCACCCGAGGAAATCGCCTATATTAATGGCTGGATTGATATTGATAGATTAATTGAATCAGGTGAGAAATTCTCCAAGACAGGATATGGTCAATATTTATTAAAAGTAGCCAATGGCAGCATCAAGTATTAAAAGAGGTGATAGGTTGAATGTGATTGAGACTTCCCTGCCAGGGGTAATGATTATCGAGCCAAAACTAATTGGCGATCATCGCGGTTGGTTTATGGAGACTTATAGCGAGGCAAGGCTTCAGGAAGCAGGAATCGATGTGAAGTTTGTTCAAGATAACCAATCATTCTCGGCAGCCAAAGGGACCTTACGGGGATTGCATTATCAATTACATCCTAAAGCGCAAACCAAACTTGTTCGCTGTACTAAAGGGTTGATATTTGATGTCGCTGTCGATCTTCGTAAAGGCAGCCACACGTTTGGTAGCTGGTTTGGAATCGAGTTAAGTGCGGAAAATAAACGTCAATTATTGATTCCTAAGGGGTTTGCACATGGATTTTTGACGTTGACCGATGATGTAGAAGTTCAATATAAAGTAGACCATTTGTATGCACCTGAATGTGACCGGGGCATCAGCTGGAACGATCCAACCATTGGGATTGAATGGCCAGTTGAGATGACTCCGATACTATCAACAAAGGATGAAATGGCTCCACTCCTGGCAGATGCAGAAAATAATTTTAACTTTGGAGAATAAACGATGAAAATTCTAGTGACGGGTTTTACAGGACAGCTCGGCTATGATGTGGTTCGTGAAGGGGGAAGGCGCAGTTTTGAAATGATTGGCGTGGGGTCAAAGGAATTGGACATAACAGATGAACAATCCGTTTACAGGTTTGTAAAAGGAATCAATCCGGATGCGATCATCCATTGTGCTGCCTATACGGCGGTTGATCAAGCAGAGGATGATCAAGAAAATTGCTGGAAGGTGAATGTCGATGGGACCAAGTATTTAGCATGCGCCGCACGGGAATTAAAGGCTAAATTCATGTTTATCAGTACAGATTATGTATTAGATGGATTGGGTGAAGCACCTTTTGACGAAACGAGCGCGCCCAACCCCGTCGGCTATTACGGGCAGACCAAATATGAAGCGGAGAAAATTGTCCAAACGACCTTATCCGATTGGTTCATCGTCCGGATATCATGGGTTTTTGGACTAAACGGGAATAATTTCGTGAAAACAATGCTGCGATTGACTGAAACTAAAAATGAACTGAATGTGGTGGGAGATCAAGTGGGTTCGCCTACGAATAGCTTGGATTTGTCGCGTTTATTAATTGATATGATCCAAACGGATCGATATGGAATCTATCATGCCACGAATGAGGGATATTGCAGCTGGGCTGAATTTGCCGAAGAAATTTTTCACAAAGCGGGCAAAAGAGTAAAAGTCCATTCGATTAAAACAGAGGAATATCCGACCAGGGCCGCCCGTCCCAAGAACTCGCGAATGTCGAAGCAAAAGCTACTGGACAATGGATTTATTCCATTGCCGTCTTGGCAGGACTCCTTAGAGCAGTACTTAAAAGCATTAAAGCAAGAGGTGAAGTAATGCAAGGGAAAAAGCTTCTTGTAACAGGTGGAGCCGGATTTATCGGTGGCAACTTTGTTCAATATATGATTAACAAATACCCTCAGTATGATATTAATAATTTGGATGGATTAACCTATGCAGGCGATCTAACCAAGCACCGTGAGATCGAAAAGAAGGAAAACTATCATTTTATGAAAGCTGATATTGCTGATCGCGAAGCCATTCTACCGCTTTTTGAAAAAGAAAAGTTTGATTATGTGGTCCATTTTGCCGCAGAAAGCCATGTCGATCGCTCGATTACGGACCCGGAGATATTTGTTCGGACGAATGTGCTAGGGACGCAAGTGTTACTTGATGCCGCCAAACAAATGGAAGTCACCAAGTTTGTTCATGTCTCAACGGATGAGGTATACGGTGAGTTAGAGCTGGATTCATCGACATTGTTTACCGAAGAGACGCTGTTACAGCCCAATAGTCCATACAGTGCAAGTAAAGCCTCCTCTGATTTCTTGGTTCGTGCCTATCACGAAACATTTGGACTGCCAGTCAATATTACTCGTTGTTCCAATAACTATGGTCCCTTCCATTTTCCAGAGAAATTGATTCCTTTAACAATTTCTCGCGTAGTAAATAATCAGAAGGTACCTGTTTATGGTGACGGAAAGAATATCCGTGATTGGCTGCATGTCCATGATCATTGTGCAGCACTAGACCTTGTTTTGCATGAGGGTGTTACCGGGGAAGTCTATAACATAGGCGGGCACAACGAGCGGACAAATTTAGACGTGGTAAAAACGATTATGACCACGTTAGGAAAATCGGAAGAGTTCATTGAGTTTGTCCCAGACCGTTTGGGTCATGATAAGCGCTACGCGATTGACCCTACGAAGTTGGAGAAGCTAGGATGGAAACCAACCTACACATTCGAAACGGGAATCGCTCAAACGATTGAATGGTATGTGGAAAACAAGTGGTGGTGGGAGCAGATTATTAGTGGGGAATACAAGAATTACTTCAAGAAGCATTATTCTTTAGATCAATCATAGATTGTCATAGCCCTGTATCGTGGATCCGGGGCTTTTTTAGTTTATATGTTTCGACATTTTTCTGCATTATAAGTAGTGTAAAAAAATACATAAGAGATTAGAATCATATAAAGTTTGTTGATTTTATTGACTTTTCCAGTCATTACCGTTGCTAGTGAGTATATTAATTTTTGTTAAGTTGAGAATTTGTCAAATCTTGACCTTTTATTTAGCTTTAATCATTTTCATTTTATTTGTAAAATATAAAAAAGTTAAAAAACATTTGTAGGCATAACTAAATGAAAATGAAATTTGATTTACTAGATAAGTGGAATGAACAAAAAGTTAGAATTAAATAAAGGAGATAGAACAAAATGTACAAGTATACAATCTATGTAACACATAAAGGTAAAGTCTATCAAACCAACGTAATAGCTACCAAAGACCAAACAGAAGAAGAAGTTTATCGTATGGCACAAGAACAAGTTCTGAAACAATGGGCAAATTAAATACGGGATCCTAGGATTAAAAGGATTGAATGGAACTTCCACTTGAAGAATAGATTTTGGATAGCTTCCTTTACTTGAAATCTAGCTGCCAATGACGGCTTTATTTCAGCACTTGCACTTATAACTCGTTGCTGGTGGTTTACTAGCATTTTTAGACCGCAAAAAAAGCCTGGCTGCCATAAAATGTACCCGATAGTGTAGACACTTATAAAAAAGTCTACCTATCGGGTACTTTTTTGTATAATTAAGAAAAAA
>NZ_JBGBPR010000024.1:0-73202 GCF_041106275.1 Neobacillus sp. BF23-41 | reverse complement strand
CTTCTCAGCGCCGATGGTAGTTGGGACACGCGTCCCTGTGAGAGTAGGACGTTGCCAGGCAAATCTAAGACAACCAGAAATGGTTGTTTTTTTGTGTTTTTGAAGATTTGTGTGTGGGTGATCAGTAAATGATAATTGTGCCCATGGAAGAGAAAAAGAGCCTGTACCGGTCACAAAAAAGAATAATTGTGCCCGTAGAAGAGGAAAAGAGCCTGGACCGGTCACAAAAAAGAGTAATTGTGCCCATGGAAGAGAAAAAGAGCTTGGACCGGTCACAAAAAAGGAATAATTGTGCCCATACAACAGAAAAAAAGCCATGGACGGTAACATAGGAGGACCTAATGTTACAGAAGAAGAGGAAAAAGACCATCGACGGTAACAAAGCAGGGCCGCTCCCAACCCCTCTGAAAGCTATTCATAGCCAGCACAAGTCAAAAGCAACCAGAAATGGTTGTCTTTTTTGTGTTCTCAATTTCACTCACTCCTACATATTTTAACTAATGTACGTTTCACAATGGCGGGATTTGGAGAAAATCATTAGTAGTGAATCATTGCATCTACATAAAAAATTCAGTATAATTTAGTCAAATATAGTCAAAGTCAGAGAATGGGGGTGGGAAGATGAGAAACATCTCTGATATTATTGAAAAATATCTTAAACAAGTATTGGAATTAAGTGAAAAGGATCTTGTTGAAATTAAACGAAGTGAAATCGCTGATAAATTTCAATGTGTACCATCTCAAATAAATTATGTGATCAATACCCGTTTTACAATTGAAAGAGGATATATTGTGGAGAGTAAACGGGGCGGTGGTGGGTATATAAGGATTATGAAGGTTCAATCCCATGACTTGGCCCATTTAATTGATCAATTGCTCTCACTTATCCAAGGCAGGGTTAGTCAAACAAGTGCAGAGGACGTCATTTTAAGGCTCGTCCAAGAAGAAATTATTTCACAGCGGGAAGCGAAAATTATGTTAAGTGTAATCGATCGTTCCGTTCTTTATATTGATCTTCCATACCGAGATGAATTAAGAGCAAGAATGCTAAAAGCGATGTTAACATCTTTAAAATATAAATAAATTTTTTTCTGAGTAAGAGGTGAAAGTATGATTTGCCAAGAATGTAATCAAAGACCTGCAGCTCTTCATTTTACAAAAATCATTAATGGTGAAAAGACTGAAGTGCATCTTTGTGAAAAGTGTGCTCAGGAAAAGGGAGAAATGTTCATTTTCAATGGGGAATCTGGTTTTGCTTTTAATAATTTATTAGCAGGATTATTAAATATTGATCCGAACTTTCAAAAGCCAAGCCAAAGTCCCTTTCACCAAGAGGAAATTCTTCAATGCGATTCTTGTTCAATGACCTTTCCACAGTTTTTAAAGGTAGGCCGCTTTGGATGTTCCCATTGTTACGAAGCGTTTAAAGAACAACTTATACCAGTTTTAAGACGACTTCATAGCGGGAACTGGACACATAATGGGAAAATACCGAAGAGAATTGGCGGAGGAATCCATCTTCGTAAACAAATTGAAGAATTGAAAAGTAATCTAAAGGATTCAATCCACAATGAAGAATTTGAAAAGGCAGCAGAGATTCGTGATGAAATACGAAAGTTAGAGAAAAATTTAACAGCCAGCCACGAGGGAGGGGAATAACATGTCGCTTGAACGATTTCTAAATCAAGCTGTCAGCTCCTGGATGAGTGCGGAGGGACCGGATTCAGATATTGTCCTTAGCTCCCGGATTCGTTTGGCTCGTAACTTTGATGCTTATAAATTTCCAACCCTTTTTTCACATGAAGAAGCAAAATTGATTATTGAAAATATGGAAGAAATTTTAAAACAGTCTCCTATTCAAAAGTTTGGCCAAATGGAATTGTTGAAAATTGAAGAATTACAGCCGCTCCAAAAAAGGGTATTAGTTGAAAAACATATAATAAGCCCTCATCTAGCTGAAGATTCACCATATGGGGCAGTTCTATTAACCGAAAATGAAGAAGTTAGTATTATGATTAATGAAGAGGATCATATTCGGATTCAATGCTTGTATCCAGGTTTGCAATTATCTGAAGCGTTGGATGCTGCGAATGAAATCGATGATTGGCTTGAAAGTAATATTCAATACGCATTTGATGAAAAACACGGCTATTTAACCAGTTGTCCTACTAACGTTGGTACAGGTCTACGTGCTTCGGTCATGATGCACTTGCCAGGGTTAATGTTAACACAGCAAATTAATAAAATTATTCCTGCAATTCACCAATTAGGTCTTGTTGTTAGAGGAATTTATGGTGAAGGTAGCGAAGCATTAGGTAATATATTTCAAATTTCTAATCAAATCACACTTGGTAAATCAGAAGAGGACATTGGCCGTGACCTAAAAGGGGTTGTAAGTCAACTCATTTCACAAGAAAGGTCGGCCCGTGAAGCATTACGAAAAACTTCGAACATACAATTAGAAGACAGGGTATTCAGATCATTAGGTGTGTTATCTAATAGCCGAATTATTGAATCGAAAGAAGCAGCTAGATGTTTATCCGATGTTCGGCTTGGAATAGATATGGGTTATATTGATAAAATGCCTAAGACAATCTTAAATGAATTAATGATACTGACCCAGCCAGGATTCTTACAGCAATATGCTGGGGGTTCATTAAGACCACATGAAAGAGACATCAGACGGGCAGCATTAATTAGGGAACGAATAAAAATGGAGCAAGAAAAATAGGTGGGGAGGAAGAGAATATGATGTTCGGCCGTTTTACTGAAAGAGCGCAGAAAGTACTAGCTTTAGCACAAGAGGAAGCGATTCGTCTTGGCCATAACAATATTGGGACAGAGCACATTTTATTGGGGTTAACTCGGGAAGGTGAAGGGATTGCTGCGAAAGCCCTTTATGGACTTGGGCTAGGTTCTGAAAAAATCCAAAAAGAAGTAGAAAATTTAATTGGCAAGGGACAGGATGCTTCTCAAACCATTCACTATACTCCAAGAGCTAAAAAGGTCATTGAATTATCGATGGATGAAGCACGAAAATTAGGACATTCCTATGTAGGGACCGAGCATATTCTCCTTGGCTTAATCCGAGAAGGAGAAGGGGTTGCTGCCCGAGTACTTAATAATTTGGGAGTTAGTTTAAATAAGGCAAGACAGCAAGTTCTTCAACTATTAGGAAGTAATGAGTCTGGTGGGCATCAAGGCGGGGCATCAGCAAGTGCTAATACGCCGACGCTAGATAGCCTTGCACGGGATCTAACGTCAATTGCCCGCGAAGGAAGCTTGGATCCTGTTATTGGACGCGGTAAGGAAATTCAACGTGTGATTGAAGTGTTAAGCCGTCGGACAAAAAATAATCCGGTATTAATTGGAGAGCCTGGTGTAGGTAAAACAGCCATTGCAGAAGGACTCGCCCAACAAATTGTCAATAACGAAGTTCCTGAAATATTGCGTGATAAACGCGTTATGACGCTAGATATGGGGACAGTCGTTGCAGGGACAAAATACCGCGGTGAATTTGAAGATCGTTTGAAGAAAGTCATGGATGAAATTCGCCAAGCAGGAAATATTATTCTTTTCATTGATGAGTTGCATACATTGATTGGTGCGGGTGGTGCAGAAGGGGCTATTGATGCTTCCAATATCTTAAAACCATCGCTTGCTCGTGGAGAACTCCAATGTATTGGAGCAACCACACTGGATGAATATCGCAAATATATCGAAAAAGATGCAGCTCTAGAACGACGATTCCAGCCAATTCGTGTCGATGAACCAACAGCGGAAGAATCGATTCAGATTTTAGAAGGGTTACGTGATCGCTATGAAGCCCATCACCGTGTCTCCATTACAGATGAAGCGATTAAGGCAGCTGTTAAACTATCAGACCGCTATATCTCTGATCGCTTCCTGCCAGATAAAGCGATTGATCTAATCGATGAAGCTGGGTCCAAAGTACGGCTTCGTTCCTTTACCACTCCACCTAATTTAAAGGAATTAGAAGTGAAGCTTGAGGAAGTACGAAAAGAAAAGGATTCTGCAGTCCAAAGTCAAGAATTTGAAAAAGCGGCTTCTTTACGGGATACGGAGCAGCGTTTGCGTGAACAACTAGAGGAAACAAAGAAGAACTGGAAAGAAAAGCAAGGGAAAGAAAACAATGAAGTAACAGTTGAAGATATTGCAAGTGTTGTTTCAAGCTGGACCGGTGTCCCTGTTTCCAAGCTAGCTCAAACAGAGATGACGAAGCTGCTTAATTTAGAGGAAGTTCTCCATTCTCGTGTCATTGGCCAGGAGGAGGCTGTTAAGGCAGTATCTAAGGCTGTCCGTCGTGCCAGAGCAGGATTAAAAGATCCAAAACGGCCAATTGGCTCCTTCGTTTTCTTAGGACCGACTGGTGTAGGGAAAACAGAATTAGCCCGTGCCCTTGCTGAAGCCATGTTTGGTGACGAGGATGCGATGATTCGGATTGACATGTCCGAGTATATGGAGAAGCATTCTACCTCTCGTCTTGTTGGTTCACCGCCAGGATATGTCGGCTATGAGGAAGGCGGACAATTAACAGAGAAGGTTCGAAGAAAGCCATATTCCGTTGTTTTGCTTGATGAAATTGAAAAGGCACATCCAGATGTATTTAATATCCTTTTGCAGGTTCTGGAAGATGGCCGTTTGACTGATTCAAAAGGAAGAACAGTAGATTTCCGTAATACCGTCTTGATTATGACATCCAATGTTGGTGCTGAAGCATTAAAACGGAACAAGTATGTCGGCTTTAATATTCAGGATGGCGAACAGGATTATAAAGACATGAAGGGGAAAGTAATGGGCGAATTAAAGAAAGCCTTCCGCCCTGAATTCTTGAACCGTATTGATGAAATTATTGTTTTCCATGCGTTGGAGAGAAAGCATCTTGAAGAGATTGTAACTTTACTTTCAGAGCAGTTAATTAAACGCTTAAAAGAGCAAAATATTTCTTTAGAATTAACTTTAGCAGCAAAGGAAAAAATTTCTCAGGAAGGTTATGACCCTGAGTATGGGGCAAGACCATTGCGCCGTGCGATTCAAAAGCATATTGAAGACCGACTTTCAGAAGAACTATTAAAAGGAACATTGTTAACAGGTCAGCATGCGGTGATCGATGTTGATAATGGAGAATTTATTGTTCGAATGGAAGAGAAAACAAGTTTGGTAAAGTAGAAATGTAATCAATTAGTGTTGCTATACCATGAGAGGTACACGTTAATAAAGCTAAACCGTGTACCTCTTTTTTTAATTGTTTGTAATGTTTCAACGAGAGGATCGAAGTAGAATGGCAAAACGTAAGACAAAGTTTATGTGTCAGGAGTGCGGGTATGAATCTCCAAAGTGGATGGGGAAATGCCCTGGCTGCGGTGAATGGAATAAGATGGTCGAGGAAGTTGAAGTAACTGGTGCAACAAGAAGAGGGGCATTCGCCCATTCCCAAGGCGGTTCAGGGCTGTTATCCAAACCAATGCCGATCAATTCCATTGAAATGGAGAATGAACCAAGGATTCAAACGGACTTAAATGAATTAAACCGGGTACTTGGCGGGGGTGTGGTCAAGGGATCCTTAGTGCTGATTGGCGGAGACCCTGGAATCGGTAAATCAACGCTTCTGTTACAGGTATCATCGCAATTAGCAAATAAAGGAAATAAGGTTTTATACATATCTGGTGAGGAATCATTACGGCAAACAAAGCTTCGTGCGGAGCGATTAGGAATATCCTCTGAAAATCTCCTCGTATACTCTGAAACGAATCTTGAGGAAATTAACCGGACCATCGATAGTACAAATCCAAGCTTTGTCATCATTGATTCTATCCAAACGGTATTTCACCCAGATGTAACAAGCGCGCCTGGGAGTGTCTCACAGGTGCGTGAGTGTACCTCGGAATTAATGAGAATTGGGAAAACCAAAGGGATTGCGATCTTTATTGTTGGACACGTAACCAAAGAAGGATCGATAGCCGGCCCTAGGCTGTTAGAGCATATGGTGGATACCGTCCTCTATTTTGAAGGAGAAAGACATCATACCTATCGGATTTTACGGGCAGTTAAAAACCGTTTTGGTTCAACCAATGAAATGGGAATCTTTGAAATGAAAGAATTCGGTCTTGAAGAAGTGGCAAATCCCTCCGAGATATTTTTAGAAGAGCGTTCACGAGGTGCTGCTGGCTCAACGGTGGTCGCATCGATGGAAGGGACAAGGCCGGTCCTCGTTGAAATTCAAGCGTTAATTTCCCCCACTAGCTTTGGGAACCCAAGAAGAATGGCAACGGGAATTGATCATAACCGTGTGCCACTTTTGATGGCTGTTTTAGAAAAGCGAGTTGGGATGCTCCTTCAGAATCAGGATGCTTACCTAAAAGTTGCTGGAGGCGTAAAATTAGATGAACCAGCAATTGATTTAGCCGTTGCTGTCAGTATTGCGTCAAGCTTTAGAGATAAACCAACAAGACCAACCGATTGTATTATCGGAGAAGTCGGGTTAACCGGTGAAGTAAGAAGGGTTTCAAGGATTGAGCAGCGTGTCCAGGAAGCGGCCAAGCTAGGATTTGAGCGAGTCATTCTCCCTGCTAATAATCTTAGCGGCTGGAAGGGCCCAAACGGAGTTGAACTCATTGGTGTGAAGTCAGTGAGCGAAGCATTAAAAGCAGCGTTAGGAGTGTAGCAGATGGAGAGTAAAAAGCTTGGTGAGCATACCGTAAGTGAAGTTTTACAGTTCCTTGCACCTGGTACACCCATTCGCGAGGGAATCGACAATGTGCTCCGTGCGAACACAGGCGGGCTTATTGTCATTGGTTTTAACGAAAAGGTAAAAAGTATCGTTGACGGCGGCTTTGAAATCAATTGCCCATTTTCGCCCAGCTTTTTATATGAATTAGCGAAAATGGACGGGGCCATTATCCTCAATGAATTAGGAAATAAAATTCTTTTTGCCAATGCCCAGTTAGCCCCTGATTCCGATATACCTTCTTCTGAAACTGGGATGCGGCACCGCACAGCAGAAAGGGTAGCGAAACAAACAAAAGCCCTAGTGATTGCCATTTCCCAAAGAAGAAATGTCATTACCCTGTATCAAGGGAATTTTCGCTATGCATTAAAAGATATTGCGGTAATTTTAACAAAAGCCAATCAAGCCATTCAGACGCTTGAGAAGTATAAAACCGTTTTGGAACAAAGTATCAGCAATTTGAGTATCCTAGAGTTCGAGGAATCCGTAACCTATAACGATTTTTTACTTGTTCTCCATCGTTTTGAAATGGTCTTAAAGATTAAGAATGAACTTCTAACCTATTTACATGAGTTAGGAACAGAAGGTCGTCTCATTCGTTTACAATTGAATGAAATATTAACAGATCTCGAAGACGAGACCATGCTCATTATTAAAGATTATGCCTTCGACAGAGACATCAAGGCCAGAGAAGTGATTGGACGGATGCAGGCCATGGCTACGAGCGGTACCATTGAGGATATGGTCTTATTAAAATTGATGGGATACCTTGGCTATGTGCACCTTGATGAGAATAAAAGTCCGCGCGGCTACAGAATTCTTAATAAAATTCCAAGACTTCCATCCATCATTATTGAAAATCTCATCAGCAGTTTTGGTGAGCTTTCAAAAATAATAACCGCAACAGTGGAAGAACTTGATGATGTGGAAGGAATCGGGGAAGTTCGTGCCAAAAAGATTAAGGAAGGCTTTAAATTGATCAAAGAGCGGTTATACACCGATCGCCATCTATAAAAGCAATTATATCTAGGTTCCTAAAAGTTAAAAAAATCCAATTGTTTGACAGAAAAATTTTCCAATGCTACCCTAGGGGAGAATCTTCAACCTATTAATTTTCACTAACAAATTAAATTTAATACGTTTTTGTAATCGAAAAATAATCTGTAAATTAAGGTTTCATTTCCATGAATATGTTTATAATGAATAGAGGAGGTGAAGGAATGTTAAAACGTATTGTGCAGGCTTGCTTCCTCATTATAGGTGGTACGCTTGGTATTTTGTTATTACCGGAATTGTTCAATTTACTTCATATCAATGACATTCCCTTAATTAACAACTCGTATATCACTGCTATTATAGGTGCTATTATTTTTTATCTTATTACCTTTTGGGCAGTAGATTATGTTTTTAACTTTATTAAATGGGCTGAAGATTCTTTAGTGAAAGTTCCTGTAACAGATGTCCTTTTTGGTAGTGTAGGTCTATTCTTTGGATTGTTGGTTGCGTTTTTAATCGGCTTTGCCCTGAATGCCGTGCAAGTCCCAATATTAAATGCTGTGGCTCCGATATTACTGACCATTTTGTTTGGTTATCTCGGCTTTCAGGTGGGCTTCAAGAAGAGAGATGAATTATTAGGTCTTTTTGGAAACCGCGGTAACAAGAAAAAAACCAGTGACGAAGAGAATGATAAGGAAGTTAATCATCCTTTAAAAATATTAGATACGAGCGTTATTATTGATGGGCGCGTTGCTGATATTTGTCAGACCGGATTTTTAGAAGGAACGATTGTTATTCCACAGTTCGTCCTTGAGGAATTACAGCATATTGCCGATTCTTCCGATGTGTTGAAACGAAATCGCGGCCGCAGAGGCTTGGATATATTAAACCGAATTCAAAAGGAACTCGCTATAAAGGTAGAAATTTATGAGGGCGATTTTGAAGAAATTAGTGAAGTGGACTCAAAGCTCGTTAAATTAGCTAAAATAACCAATGGCATCTTGGTCACGAATGATTTTAATCTGAATAAAGTCTGTGAATTGCAAAATGTATCTGTGTTAAATATCAATGATTTAGCAAATGCCGTCAAGCCTGTTGTCCTTCCTGGTGAGGAATTAACCGTTCAAGTCATTAAGGATGGAAAAGAATATCATCAGGGCGTTGCTTATTTAGATGACGGAACGATGATTGTGGTCGAGGAAGGTAGAGAGTATATCGGGAAAAGAATCGAGGTTCTCGTAACGAGTGTTCTCCAGACATCGGCAGGACGAATGATATTTGCCAAGCCCAAATTATTAGAAAAAGCACTGTAGCTTAAAAAGCGGAAGCGCCTTGCTCAGGGGCTTATGACCTCGAGCCCCTAGGCGCTCCTCAGAAAAGCTAACGCTTTTCTTTCGTTCGAGGCTTCGCTCCGAAGCATAATCTTATGGAGCTAGATTAGATATTAGATAGAGTGGGGTAATGATATGACCTACCAAGTCATTCTCCCGGCAGCGGGCCAGGGAAAAAGAATGGGAGCAGGGAAAAATAAGCTTTTATTGGAACTTAACGGTATTCCTGTGCTAATCCATACATTAAGGGTGTTTGAACAGGATGAAGCTTGCAGCGGGATTATTTTAGCGATTCACCCACAGGATAAACCAGAATTTCAAGTGTTACTCGATCGGTATCATGTGACGAAGGTAAACAACTTAGTACCGGGTGGAAATGAACGTCAAGATAGTATTTATAATGCACTTAAATCAGTCGAAACCGACGGGATTATTCTTGTGCATGATGCGGCACGTCCTTTTATCTTAAAAGAACATATCCACCGTTTAATGGAAATGGCTGAAGAAACAGGTGCAGCTATTTTGGGAGTGCCGGCAAAAGACACCATGAAAAAGATAAATGATGGTGTGGTCGTTGAAACTGTCGAACGTTCAAGCTTGTGGGCTGTTCAAACCCCACAAGCTTTTCGCATTTTGCTGCTTAAGGAAGCGTACGAAAAGGCCCAAAAGGATCACTTTCTGGGTACCGATGACGCTAGTTTGGTTGAGCGGCTTCACTATCCTGTTGCGGTGGTAGAAGGCGATTACGATAATATAAAACTAACCACACCAGAAGACTTGTTCTTTGCTGAAGCGATATTGAAAAAAAGGGGTTTTTAATGATGTTTCGAATTGGTCAGGGCTTTGATGTCCATCAATTAACAGAAGGGCGCCCGCTAATCATTGGTGGGATTACAATCCCTTATGAAAGGGGGTTGCTAGGTCATTCAGATGCTGATGTGTTATTACATACGGTTTCCGATGCCTGCCTTGGTGCGATTGGGGAAGGCGATATTGGCAAACACTTTCCGGATACCGATCCAAATTTTAAAGATGCTGACTCCGCGAAGCTGATGGAGCATGTATGGCAATTGGTGAAAAATAAAGGGTACGAGCTTGTGAATGCCGATTGTACAATTATTGCTCAACAGCCAAAAATGGCACCCTATATTGAGCAAATGCGCGGTAGGATTGCGGAATTACTAGAGGCAGCACCTGAACAAGTCAATGTAAAGGCGACAACAACAGAAAAGCTAGGCTTCACTGGCAGAGGGGAAGGCATTGCCTCCCAGGTGGTTGTATTGTTAAAAAAGGTTAACAATTAACCTTTTACAGTGAAGGGCACAATGATACAATGAATCAGATAAAAACATATGGTAAAGCTGTCTAGCTCCAGCTCCTAGGGGCTTTTGCTTTTCGAGAATGGAGGCATTATAGTTATGTCAAACGAAGTTCGTGTAAGATATGCTCCAAGTCCAACGGGACATTTACATATTGGAAACGCCCGTACTGCATTATTTAATTATTTATTTGCACGCCATCATGGCGGGAAATTTATTATCCGAATTGAAGATACCGATAAAAAGCGGAATATTGAAGGCGGAGAAGAAAGCCAGTTAAAATATTTAAAATGGCTTGGGATGGATTGGGACGAGAGTGTCGACGTTGGCGGCGAATATGGTCCCTATCGCCAATCTGAGCGTAATGATCTTTATGAAACCTACTACAACCAATTATTAGCAAATGGCCATGCCTATAAATGTTATTGTACAGAAGCTGAGATTGAAGCAGAGCGGGAAGCCCAGAGTGAAAGAGGGGAAACACCTCATTATTCTGGTAAATGCCGCCATTTAACCGATGAACAACGCCATCAATTTGAAAGTGAAGGCCGTCAGCCAAGCATCCGCATCCTCGTACCTGAAGGGAAAACCTATACGTTTGATGATATGGTCAAAGGCAGCGTTTCGTTTGAATCGGAAGGGATGGGTGATTGGGTCATCATTAAAAAGGATGGCACCCCAACCTATAACTTTGCTGTAACGATTGATGATTATTTAATGAAAATCTCTCATGTGCTCCGTGGCGATGATCATATTTCTAACACGCCAAAGCAATTGATGGTCTATGAAGCATTAGGCTGGGAGCCGCCAATTTTTGGACACATGACTTTGATTGTCAATGAAAGCCGCAAAAAGTTAAGTAAGCGTGATGAGTCCATCATTCAGTTTATTGAACAATATGAAGAATTGGGTTATATTCCAGAAGCATTATTTAACTTTATCACACTACTCGGCTGGTCGCCGGCAGGTGAAGAAGAAATTTACTCTAAGAACGAGTTTATTGAAATATTTGATGCGAATCGCCTTTCCAAATCCCCAGCATTATTTGATAAGCAAAAGCTGTTGTGGATGAATAACCAATATATGAAAAAAATTGAGATGAACCGTGTAGTTGATCTGGCTATGCCTCACTTAATTAAGGCAGGCCGAATAAGTGAAAGCATGACAGATGAACAGTATCAATGGCTCCAAGGACTTGTAGCTCTTTTACAGGAAAAAATGAGCTTTGGTGCTGAAATCGTGGAATTATCAGATATGTTCTTTCAAGAGGATGCCATCTATGAAGAAGATGCGAAGGAAATTTTAGCAGCAGAAACAGTCCCAGAGGTGTTAAGGGCATTTTTACATGAACTTGACCAACTGGAAAATTTCCGCGCTGATGGTATAAAGGCAGCCATGAAGGCAGTTCAAAAGTCGACCGGTCAAAAGGGGAAAAATCTATTTATGCCAATTCGTGCGGCGGTAACAGGTCAAACACATGGACCAGACCTGCCAATGGCAATTGAACTCTTAGGTAAAGATAAGGTTCAAACGAGAATTAATAAAATTATTAGTTAACATTGGGGAAGAAATGTAATATAGTAGAGTAAACAATTATATAGTTACTAAAGTGTAGAAGAGGATAAGTAAAAAAAGGATGCTTTAAAGAGAAAACCATCACCGGCTGAAAGTGGTTTAAGCCTCTCGTTTTTTGAAATGCACCTCTGAGCCCTGTTTCGAAAAGAGTCAACTTCTAGTAGAAATGGGCGGAACCTATCCGTTAACAGGTAGAGTGAGACCCATATTAAGCTTTCCGTTACCAAAACGAGCTTTTCGGTCTAATCAGAGTGGAACCGCGCATAAGCGTCTCTGTCGTTAAGACAGAGGCGCTTTTTTGTTTACCAAACAATAGGGGGAGAATGGAAATGTTCAAGAAGTTGAGGGAGGACGTTGAGGTTGTTTTTGAACAAGATCCTGCAGCAAGAAGTCATTTAGAAGTCATCTTGACGTATTCAGGCTTGCATGCCATTTGGTCACATCGATTCGCGCATGCACTCTTTAATCGGAAATTCTATTTTCTAGCCAGGGTTATTTCGCAAGTAAGCCGGTTTTTTACCGGAATTGAAATTCATCCTGGGGCAAAAATAGGCAGAAGATTTTTTATTGACCATGGTATGGGCGTTGTTATAGGGGAAACGTGTGAAATTGGGGATAATGTAACTATATATCAAGGGGTAACACTTGGTGGAACGGGTAAAGAGAAAGGAAAGCGGCATCCGACGATTAAGGATAATGTCCTGATTGCCACAGGTGCAAAGGTGCTTGGTTCGATAACCGTTGGAGAAAATTCCAAAATTGGCGGCGGCTCGGTTGTATTGATAGAAGTACCGCCTAACTCAACGGTAGTTGGAATTCCAGGCAGAGTGGTGATCCAGGATGGAAGAAGAATTACAAGAGATTTGAACCACTGTGACTTACCAGACCCTGTAGCAGACCGCTTAAGGGAAATGCAAAATGATCTGGATAAATTAATGCACGAACTCGAAGAATTAAAAGGAGAAAGGATACAAGTCAATGGCCATTCAACTTTATAATACACTAACGCGCAATAAGGAAACGTTCGTACCGCTCGAAGAAGGAAAAGTCAAAATGTATGTTTGCGGTCCGACGGTCTATAATTATATTCATATCGGTAATGCACGTCCGGCAATCGTCTTTGATACCGTTCGGCGCTATTTGGAATATCGCGGCTATGATGTTCAATATGTTTCTAATTTTACCGATGTCGATGACAAATTGATTCGTGCTGCCAATCAATTAGGAGAAAGTGTTCCGGCGATTGCGGACCGATTTATCAATGCTTATTTTGAAGATGTGACGGCATTAGGCTGCCAAAAGGCAGATGTTCATCCGCGGGTAATGGAAAACATGGACATTATCATTGATTTTATTAATCAATTAGTCGAAAAAGGGTACGCTTATGAATCTGCAGGGGATGTTTATTTCCGGACAAGAAAATTCGATGAATATGGTAAGCTATCGCATCAATCCATTGATGACCTCCAGATAGGTGCAAGAATTGAAGTCGGCGATAGGAAACAAGACGACTTAGACTTTGCCCTATGGAAAGCGGCCAAGGAAGGCGAAATCTTCTGGGAGAGTCCGTGGGGACTTGGCCGGCCGGGCTGGCATATCGAGTGCTCGGCAATGGCGAAAAAGTATCTTGGCGAAACCATTGATATTCATGCCGGTGGACAGGATTTGACCTTCCCGCATCATGAAAATGAAATTGCCCAGTCAGAAGCACTGTCCGGAAAATTATTTTCTCGTTACTGGATGCATAATGGCTATATCAATATTGATAATGAAAAAATGTCTAAATCATTAGGAAATTTCGTCCTTGTTCATGACATTATTAAAAAACATAATCCGCAAGTGTTACGGTTTTTTATGTTATCCGTTCATTACCGCAATCCGATTAATTACAGCGAGGAATTACTGGAGAGTACGAGAGCAGCATTTGAACGCATAACCACCTCTTATCAAAACTTAAAGCATCGGAAAGAAGCGAGTACTGACTTAACAGGTTCGAATCAAGTATGGCTTGAAGGTATTGCAAAAAGGCAAGAAGAATTTATTGAGGCAATGGATGATGATTTCAATACAGCTAAAGCTATTTCCGTTTTATTCGACCTTTCAAAACTGGCTAATTATTATCTTTTAGAAAAAAATACAGCTGTAGAAGTCATTGATTCCTTTACAAAACAATTTGAAAAGTTATTCCATGTCTTAGGGCTGACATTTGAAAAAGAAGAAATGCTCGATGAAGAAATCGATGCGCTGATTGAAAAGCGAATCCAAGCTCGAAAAGACCGTAATTTCCAATTGTCTGACCAAATAAGAGATCAGCTAAAGGAAATGAATATTATTTTAGAAGATACACCGCAGGGTACAAGGTGGAAAAGAGGCTAATTCATGCTTGAATATGAAAATACAGTGGATGTTAAACAATTGAATAGTCTCGCTCTTGCCTACATGGGTGACGCGATTTATGAAACCTATGTAAGGCGCCACCTTCTCTACAGCGGTAAGGTAAGACCGAATCAGTTACACCGCACCGGGACCACTTACGTGTCGGCAAAGGCACAAAGCCAAATTCTTTTTCAAATGATGGATCATAAACTGCTGGATGAAGAAGAATTAGCGGTGGTCATGCGCGGTAGAAATGCAAAATCAGGCACTGTTCCTAAAAATACAGATGTCCAAACTTATCACTACAGTACAGCATTTGAAGCATTGATGGGTTATCTGTATTTAACGGGTAAAAAAGAACGTTTAGAAGCGCTTATTAGCAGGGCATTTTCATATGTGGAGCAAAGAAAGGAGGAACGCTAAGATGGAACAACAAGAATATATTGTAGGCAAAAATCCAGTCATCGAAGCGCTTAAATCAGAAAGGGATATTAATAAAATATTAATTGCCGAAGGATCGCAGCGTGGCCAAATGCAGCAAATTACGCAATTAGCCAAAGAAGCAAATGTGATTGTTCAATTTGTTCCTAAGAAAAAAATTGACCAAATCGCGGATGAAAATCATCAAGGAGTTCTTGCCTATGTGGCTGCCTATCAATATGCGGAAATGGATGATTTGTTTGCAGCAGCAGAAAAGAAAAATGAAACGCCATTCTTTTTATTGCTGGACGAAATTGAGGATCCTCATAACCTTGGGTCGATCATGAGAACAGCCGATTCAGTCGGTGCTCATGGCATCATTATTCCAAAGCGTCGGGCTGTCGGCCTAACAGCAACAGTTGCCAAAGCTTCGACAGGTGCGATTGAATATATCCCAGTGGTCCGTGTCACTAATATGGCGCGAACCATCGATGAACTTAAGGAACGAGGTATTTGGATTGCCGGAACAGATGCAAAAGGCAAAGATGATTACCGAAGATTAGACGGGACGCTGCCACTGGGCTTGGTGATTGGCAGTGAAGGAAAAGGCATGGGAAGACTCATCCGCGATAAATGTGATTTTCTCATTCATTTGCCAATGGTTGGTAAAGTAACCTCGTTAAATGCTTCTGTTGCGGCGGCTTTACTGATGTATGAGGTATATCGAAAACGACACACACTTGAGGGATAGTAATGGATATCCTGCTTGTGGACGGTTACAACATCATCGGAGCCTGGCCTGAACTAAGAGCTTTAAAGGATCATGATTTACCTGCTGCACGGGACCGCTTAGTGGAAAGAATGGCTGAATACCAAGCCTATTCAGGCTTCCGTGTGATTGTGGTATTCGATGCCTATTATGTACAAGGGACGGAAAAGAAGTATAAAAATCATAAAATAGAAGTTATCTTTACGAAAGAAAATGAGACGGCAGATGAGCGGATTGAAAAAATGGCCATTAGTTTAAGCAATCGAAGAACACAAATTCATGTAGCGACTTCCGACTTTACAGAGCAATGGGCTATTTTTGGACAAGGGGCATTAAGGAAGTCTGCACGTGAATTGCTCATTGAAATGTCTTCGATTGAAAGAGGCATCGAAAAGAAAGTGAAAACCATTCAAGAAAAAAGACCCGTTTCTAAAATAAAGATGAGTACGGAAATGGCAGAAATTTTCGAAAAGTGGCGCAGAGGACAAAAGTGAACGTGGACTAATAAAAAATTGTCATGTATACTATTACTATCTATGCTTGTTCGGTGGAGGGGATCTACTTTGAGTACGGACTTCGGAACAAAGACCAACCAGCAGTTTCTGATAATGGAAGACGAGGGAATTGTTGATTTAGTGCACCAAGGTGATAGTGAAGCATTGGATTACTTAATCCATAAGTATCGTAATTTTGTACGTGCAAAAGCAAGGTCCTATTTTTTAATCGGTGCAGATAAGGAAGATATTGTCCAAGAAGGTATGATTGGACTGTATAAGGCAATTCGTGACTTTCGGGAGGACAAGCTTACCTCCTTCAAGGCATTTGCAGAGCTTTGTATAACTCGTCAAATCATTACAGCAATCAAAACCGCCACAAGGCAGAAGCATATCCCGTTAAATTCATACGTTTCATTGGACAAGCCAATCTACGATGAAGAATCGGACCGAACATTAATGGATGTTTTATCAGGGACAAAGGTTCTTGACCCAGAGGAACTGATTATTAATCAGGAAGAATTTGACCATATCGAAGTGAAAATGACTGAATTATTAAGTGATTTAGAAAGGAAGGTATTGGCTCTCTACTTAGATGGTCAATCATACCAAGAAATTTCTGAAGAGCTAAACCGCCATGTGAAATCAATTGATAATGCCCTGCAGCGTGTCAAAAGAAAGCTGGAAAGATATTTAGAACTTCGTGAATTTTCGCTTTGATGATTAAATATGTCATATAATTGAACCATTCCCAAGGGTTATTGACAATAATTAGGACTCATGTTACATTTTTAAGGATATAATAGAAAATTGGGTAAAGGTGTCGACTATGAGTAAAAAAGTAATCCTTTCCTGTGCTGAATGCGGATCGCGAAATTATTCGACGATCAGCAAGCAGACACAAACAGAGAGATTAGAATTGAAAAAATTCTGCAAAACCTGCACCACCCATACCATTCATAGAGAAACGAAATAATGATCATAGATCTTTGCAGTTATTTTTAGATTTTGGGGGTTACAGAAATGCAGCGCATAACTAAATTCTTCAGTGATATTTTCCGTGAGATGAGAAAAGTTAGCTGGCCAAAACGTGGGGAACTAACTCGCTCGACGCTTACTGTACTATCGACCGTTGTTTTTTTTGCAGCGTTCTTTGCGGTTCTAGATTTAGGGATTTCAAAATTGATTCGCTTAATTCTTGAATAATAAATCAACTTTCATGGTATAATGGTGATTAATAAATCAATTTTTATCTAAAGCCCGTTTCACGGGTTTTTTGTTTGTTTAAAAAATAGTCTTTGAATAAGAAATAGGGAGGGACGGACGTTCAAGTCCTCTTAAATGGAAAAAAATTGGTATGTTTTACATACTTACTCAGGTTATGAAAATAAGGTAAAAGCAAATTTAGAAAAACGAGTCGAATCGATGGGTATGACAGATAAGATTTTCAGAGTAGTTGTCCCAGAAGAAGAAGAGACTGAGATCAAAAACGGTAAGAAAAAAGTAGTAAAGCGCAAAGTGTTCCCTGGTTATGTATTAGTAGAAATTGTAATGACTGATGATTCTTGGTATGTGGTTCGGAATACACCGGGTGTAACAGGCTTTGTTGGTTCATCTGGTGGTGGATCGAAGCCCACTCCATTGCTTCCGGAAGAAGTCGTTGTTATTTTAAAACGCATGGGCGTTTCCGAAAATCGCGTCGATGCCAATTACGAGATTGGTGAAACGGTCCGCGTGAAGGAAGGTCCATTTGCGAACTTTACTGGGTCTGTGGAAGAAATGGATAAGGATCGTGCGAAACTGAAGGTTCTTGTCAATATGTTCGGCCGTGATACCCCGGTAGAACTGGATTTCACACAAATCGAGAAGCTAGATTAAGACAAGCAGAAGTGCCTCAATTGCGGCGATATTCAAAGAAAATAATGTTATATTGTAAAAAAACTTGAAATCATTCTTAAAAAGTGGTAATATTTCATAGGTCAGTATGTCTCCTTGTGAGACAAGACTTATGTCAAGTTCTTTATGATCAATAGATAAAGACAGATGCCTGAGTGGGAGGATTCCTAACGGATTCCTATTACCACATCACGGACTTTAAGGAGGTGTGTCTCGTGGCTAAAAAAGTAATTAAAGTCGTTAAATTACAAATTCCTGCTGGGAAAGCAAACCCTGCGCCACCAGTTGGTCCTGCACTAGGTCAAGCCGGTGTTAATATCATGGGATTCTGTAAAGAATTTAACGCTCGTACAGCAGATCAAGCTGGTTTGATCATTCCTGTTGAAATCACGGTATTTGAAGACCGTTCATTTACATTTATTACGAAAACTCCTCCTGCTGCCGTTCTTTTGAAAGTAGCAGCTGGAATCCAGTCTGGTTCTGGTGAACCTAACCGTAATAAAGTAGCAACAGTAAAGCGTGATACAGTACGCGAGATTGCGGAACAAAAAATGCCTGACCTAAACGCAGCTAGCGTTGAAGCAGCAATGCGCATGGTCGAAGGTACTGCACGCAGCATGGGTATCGTCATCGAAGACTAATTCATGTAACTGTTCGTGTTGAATGAGTGGGGTTGCGTTTCTGCGCAACCTTTATTCGTGGGAGAATAATTCGCTAAAACCACAATCTAGGAGGAAATAAAAATGGCTAAAAAAGGTAAGAAGTATTTAGAAGCTTCAAAGCTTGTAGATCGCCTAAAGGCATATCCGATTGCAGAAGCAATTGATCTTGCTAAAAAAACAAACTTCACTAAATTTGATGCAACTCTAGAAGTAGCATTCCGTTTAGGTGTTGACCCTAAGAAAGCTGACCAACAAATCCGTGGTGCAGTTGTACTTCCAAACGGAACTGGTAAAACGCAACGCGTTCTAGTTTTCGCTAAGGGTGAAAAAGTGAAAGAAGCAGAAGCAGCTGGTGCTGATTATGTAGGTGATGCAGAGTACATCAACAAAATCCAACAAGGTTGGTTTGAATTTGATGTAATCGTAGCAACTCCTGACATGATGGGTGAAGTTGGTAAACTTGGTCGTGTATTAGGACCTAAAGGTTTAATGCCAAACCCTAAAACAGGTACAGTTACATTTGATGTGACTCGTGCGATTAATGAAATTAAAGCTGGTAAAGTTGAATACCGCGTTGACAAGTCTGGTAACATTCACGTGCCAATCGGTAAAGCATCTTTCGAAAACGAGAAGCTTGTTGAAAACTTCAGCACTATCTTTGAAACTATGCTAAAAGTGAAGCCATCTGCTGCAAAAGGAACTTACATGAAGAACGTAACTGTTGCTTCAACTATGGGACCTGGCGTTAAAGTTGATCCTTCATCTGTAGCAGTTAAATAAATTTTACCAATTGACAATCTAGAATAGATTTTATATAATCTATTTTGTTGTTTAAAATAATAACATTTGTACTGTAGACAGCAGGTGCTCTAGCAGCTTAATTTCCTGCCGAGGTAATGCGATAGAATTAGCTGAACTTGTTCAGCTGTTGTATGCTGCCTCCATGTCACCGATTGATATGGAGGCTTTTATTTGCCTGGTATAAATGTAGACATTCTACAGGAGGTGTAAAGATGAGCAGTGTAATCGAATTAAAGAAACAAATCGTTGATGAAATTACTGATAAGTTAAAAGCTAGTGTTTCTACTGTTGTTGTTGATTATCGTGGTCTTTCAGTTGCAGAAGTAACTGAACTTCGTAAACAACTTCGCGAAGCAGGCGTTGAATTTAAAGTTTACAAAAACTCAATGGTTCGCCGTGCGGCTGAAGCTGCTGAACTTGCTGGATTAAACGCTGCATTAACAGGCCCTAACGCAATTGCGTTCAGTACTGAAGATGTAGTAGCACCAGCTAAGATCTTGAATGACTTTGCGAAAAAACATGAAGCACTTGAACTTAAAGCGGGTGTAATTGAAGGAAACGTTGCAACAGCCGAAGAAATTAAAGCTCTTGCAGACCTACCATCACGCGAAGGTTTACTATCTATGTTACTCAGCGTACTACAAGCTCCAATCCGCAACCTTGCTCTTGTTACAAAAGCAGTTGCAGAACAAAAAGAAGAACAAGGCGCGTAAGTTAGCCTGAATACGCACATCAAATAAATTTGAACGAAAACTAAGGAGGAAATTTATCATGACTAAAGAACAAATCATTGAAGCAGTTAAAACTATGACTGTTTTAGAACTTAACGATCTAGTAAAAGCAATCGAAGAAGAATTCGGCGTAACTGCTGCAGCTCCTGTTGCAATGGGTGGCGCAGCTGTAGCGGCTGTTGAAGAACAAACTGAATTTGATGTTATCCTAGCTAGCGCTGGCGATCAAAAAATCAAGGTTATCAAAGTTGTTCGTGAAATCACTGGTCTTGGACTTAAAGAAGCAAAAGACCTTGTTGACAACACACCAAAAGCTGTTAAAGAAGGCGTTTCTAAAGAAGAAGCTGAAGAAGTTAAAGCTAAACTTGCTGAAGTTGGAGCAAACGTTGAAGTTAAGTAATAATCTTATAAAAAAGCTCGCTGTATAAGCGGGCTTTTTTTGCCTTAACTAAATTTTTAGTCCTCGTTTATCTTCAATTATTAATATTCCTCGGAGGTGAGTCAGTTGTCTGAACACTACTATTCTCGAATGCAGAAGGTTGAGAGTGATCCAAAATTTTGGGATTACACTTTAAAAAATAACCAGTTCCGTTTTAAAACGGATAACGGTGTTTTTTCAAAAAGAGAAGTAGATTTCGGCTCACGTTTATTAATTGAGTCTTTTGTAATGCCGAATGCAGATGGATTACTCCTGGATGTAGGCTGCGGCTATGGACCAATTGGTCTTTCGATTGCGAAATCTTACCATGATCGTATGATACATATGATTGATGTTAATGAAAGGGCAATTGCTTTGGCGAAGGAAAATGCAGAACTTAATCGGATACAGAACGTTAAGATATATGAAAGTGATCGTTTGCTGAATGTAAAAGAAAACACGTTTGCTGCTATTTTAACAAATCCACCGATTAGAGCGGGGAAAAAAACGGTTCATGATATTTTTGAACAAAGCTTCGAGCATCTTACATCTCAGGGTGAGCTCTGGGTTGTCATTCAAAAGAAACAAGGAGCACCATCCGCAATTGAAAAATTAAATAATTTATTTAACCACGTCGAAACTATTGACAAATCCAAAGGTTATTTTGTCATAAAGGCACAAAAAAGTTGACTTGAAAATGTCACTATGATAGCATTATAAAATGCCATCATAATAATTTCCGAATTATTCCTTAAAATACTTAATTTCAGTGTATAAAAAAGGGATATTAAGGAAATGATGACAAAATAATAGTCAAAATGTGAAAATGTGGTTTTTAGTAAAAAACCCTTTTTCTTTTTGTTTATTGGAAAGGAAGTAAAATTCTGATCCATAAACGCTTATAGATTTTAATAATAACGCTTGATTTGAGGGGTGAATCAGTTGACAGGTCAACTAGTTCAGTATGGACGACACCGCCAACGAAGAAGTTACGCACGAATCAGTGAAGTTTTAGAATTACCAAATCTTATTGAAATCCAAACCTCTTCCTATCAATGGTTTCTTGATGAGGGTTTGCGTGAAATGTTCCAGGATATTTCACCAATAGAAGACTTTACTGGTAACCTATCACTAGAATTTATTGATTACAGCCTTGGCGATCCAAAGTATTCTGTTGAAGAATCAAAAGAACGGGACGTTACATATTCTGCTCCATTACGTGTAAAAGTACGTCTTGTAAACAAAGAAACAGGCGAAGTAAAAGATCAAGATGTTTTTATGGGTGATTTTCCACTTATGACTGAAACGGGTACGTTTGTCATTAACGGGGCAGAACGTGTTATCGTTTCACAATTAGTGCGTTCTCCGAGCGTTTACTTTAGTGGAAAACTCGATAAAAATGGAAAACGTGGCTACTCGGCTACTGTCATTCCGAACCGCGGCGCTTGGCTGGAATATGAAACAGACGCCAAAGATGTCGTATATGTGAGAATAGATCGTACTCGGAAACTGCCCGTTACGGTTCTTTTGCGTGCACTTGGCTTCGGTTCTGATCAAGAAATCATCGAATTAATCGGTGATAACGAGTACATCCGTAACACATTAGAAAAGGACAATACAGAAGGTGTTGACAAAGCGCTTCTAGAAATTTATGAGCGACTTCGTCCGGGTGAACCCCCTACTGTTGAAAACGCAAAGAGTCTATTAATTTCGCGTTTCTTCGATCCAAAGCGATATGATCTTGCAAATGTAGGTCGTTATAAAATTAATAAAAAGCTTCATATTAAAAACCGCTTATTCAACCAGCGCTTAGCAGAATCCCTTGCGGATCCTGAAACGGGCGAAATTATCGCTGAAAAGGGAACAGTTCTAGACAGGAGAAATCTAGATAGAGTGTTGCCAGCCCTAGAAAAGAATATTAATTTCAAAGGCTTCAATCCTTATGGCGGCGTAGTCGCTGAGGAAATTACTCTTCAGGACATTAAGATTTATGCTCCTGGCGATGAAAATGAAAAAGTAATTAATGTCTTAGGTAACGCCTATGTGGCCGAACCAATTAAAAATATTACACCTGCAGATATCATTGCATCGATTAGCTACTTCTTCAATTTATTGCATGGAGTAGGGGATACAGATGATATTGACCATCTAGGAAACAGACGTCTTCGCTCTGTAGGAGAACTCCTACAAAATCAGTTCCGAATCGGATTATCCCGTATGGAACGTGTTGTACGCGAAAGAATGTCAATCCAAGATACAGCAACAATCACACCACAGCAATTAATTAATATTCGTCCGGTTATTGCTTCGATAAAAGAGTTCTTCGGAAGCTCGCAATTATCGCAGTTCATGGATCAAACCAACCCGCTTGCTGAATTAACACACAAGCGTCGTCTATCTGCATTAGGACCTGGTGGTTTAACGCGTGAGCGTGCCGGATTCGAAGTTCGTGACGTTCACTACTCTCACTATGGCCGTATGTGTCCGATCGAGACACCAGAGGGTCCGAACATTGGTCTGATTAACTCGTTATCATCTTATGCAAAAGTAAACCGTTTTGGGTTTATTGAAACACCTTACCGTCGTGTCGACCCTGATACAGGGAAAGTTACAAGCCGGATTGATTACTTAACTGCTGATGAAGAAGATAACTATGTTACAGCCCAAGCGAATTCTCGTCTAAGTGATGATGGTTCATTCGTCGATGAAGATGTTGTTGCTCGTTTCCGTGGTGAAAACACGGTAGTTAAACGTGAACGAATTGATTATATGGATGTATCGCCAAAGCAGGTTGTGTCTGCGGCAACAGCGTGTATCCCGTTCCTTGAAAACGATGACTCCAACCGTGCCCTTATGGGTGCGAACATGCAGCGTCAAGCAGTACCGCTTATGCAGCCAGAAGCTCCAAGAGTTGGAACGGGTATGGAATATGTATCCGGTAAAGACTCAGGTGCTGCGGTTATCTGTAAGCACGAAGGTATTGTTGAGCATGTAGAAGCACGTGAAGTATGGGTGCGTCGCATTAATGTTGTTGATGGTCAAGAGGTTAAAGGTAATCTTGATAAGTACCGTATGTTAAAATTCATCCGTTCCAACCAAGGAACATGTTATAACCAACGTCCAATCGTTGCTGTGGGCAACCGCGTAACAAAAGGCGAAATTCTTGCTGATGGTCCATCAATGGAACTTGGCGAATTAGCCCTTGGACGCAACGTCCTTGTTGCCTTTATGACATGGGATGGCTATAACTATGAAGATGCGATTATTATGAGTCAACGTCTTGTTAAAGATGATGTATACACATCTATCCATATTGAAGAATACGAGTCAGAATCTCGTGATACAAAGCTTGGACCTGAAGAAATTACACGTGATATTCCAAACGTGGGTGAAGATGCCCTTCGCAACTTGGATGAGCGTGGAATTATCCGTACCGGTGCTGAAGTTAAAGACGGAGACCTTCTAGTTGGTAAAGTTACCCCAAAAGGGGTTACAGAATTAACGGCAGAAGAACGCCTTTTACACGCGATCTTTGGTGAAAAGGCACGTGAAGTTCGTGATACGTCGTTACGAGTTCCACATGGCGGCGGCGGTATTGTTCTTGATGTAAAAGTCTTTAATCGTGAAGATGGCGATGAACTGCCACCAGGTGTGAATCAACTGGTCCGTGTTTATATCGTTCAGAAGCGTAAGATTTCTGAGGGAGATAAAATGGCGGGACGTCACGGTAACAAAGGGGTAATCTCTCGTATTTTACCGGAAGAAGATATGCCATTTTTACCAGATGGTACACCTGTTGATATCATGTTAAATCCACTGGGCGTACCTTCACGTATGAACATTGGACAGGTGCTTGAACTTCACCTTGGGATGGCAGCTCGCTACCTAGGTATTCATGTCGCTTCTCCTGTTTTTGATGGAGCGCGTGAAGAAGATGTTTGGGGAACGATTGAAGAAGCAGGAATGGCTCGTGATGCGAAAACGGTCCTATATGATGGCCGTTCTGGGGAACCATTTGATAACCGTGTCTCTGTGGGTGTCATGTATATGATTAAACTCGCACACATGGTCGATGATAAACTCCATGCCCGTTCAACTGGTCCTTACTCACTTGTTACGCAGCAGCCATTGGGCGGTAAAGCTCAATTTGGTGGTCAGCGCTTTGGTGAGATGGAAGTTTGGGCACTTGAAGCATACGGAGCAGCATACACACTTCAAGAAATTCTTACTGTTAAATCAGATGATGTTGTTGGTCGTGTGAAAACATATGAAGCGATTGTTAAAGGCGAAAATGTTCCAGAACCTGGTGTTCCTGAATCATTCAAAGTATTAATTAAAGAACTTCAAAGTCTTGGAATGGATGTAAAAATTCTTTCTGGTGATGAAGAAGAAATCGAAATGCGCGATACGGAAGATGACGATGACTTACAACAAGTCGATACGTTAAACATCGTTCCTGAGCAGGCATTTGAATCTGAAAAAGTCGGTTCGAAAGAGTAATAATATATGCTAGTTGGAGTGCAATCTGCACTCCAACTTAACTTGATTCCTAGCTGCAGCGCGCAACCCCTCGAGGTCATAAGCCAAAATCCTCCAGAAGGCAAAAGACGCCTTCTTGCGGATTTCGTCTTATGCTTGTCGGGGCTAAGACGCGCGCTTCCGCTTTATAACGCAATAAGGGTAAAACCTGGAGATATCAAAAGGGAGGTAGGCCCCTTGCTGGATGTTAATAATTTTGAGTATATGAAGATTGGTCTTGCTTCACCGGACAAAATCCGTTCATGGTCTTTCGGAGAAGTCAAAAAACCAGAAACGATTAACTATCGTACATTAAAGCCTGAAAAGGATGGTTTATTCTGTGAACGAATTTTCGGTCCAACGAAGGACTGGGAATGTCATTGTGGGAAGTACAAACGTGTCCGTTATAAAGGCGTTGTATGTGACCGCTGTGGTGTGGAAGTAACTCGTGCTAAAGTTCGTCGTGAACGAATGGGGCACATCGAGCTTGCTGCACCAGTTTCACATATATGGTACTTTAAAGGAATTCCAAGCCGAATGGGACTTGTTTTAGACATGTCACCAAGGGCTTTGGAGGAAATCATCTACTTTGCTTCTTATGTAGTGACGGAATCCGGTGATACAGCTCTTGATAAAAAGCAGCTATTATCTGAAAAAGAATATCGGGCATACCGTGAAAAGTACGGAAACAAATTCCAAGCTGCCATGGGTGCAGAAGCAATTAAAAAACTTCTTTTTGATATCGATTTAAACAAGGAAGTAGACGCCTTAAAAGAGGAATTAAAAAGTGCACAAGGTCAGCGTCGTACGCGTGCGATTAAACGCCTTGAAGTGCTGGAAGCATTCCGTGGTTCTGGAAATGAGCCTTCATGGATGATTCTTGACGTTCTTCCAGTTATACCTCCTGAACTTCGTCCAATGGTTCAATTGGATGGGGGGAGATTTGCGACATCTGACTTAAACGATCTTTATCGTCGTGTAATAAACCGTAATAACCGCTTAAAGCGTTTGTTAGATTTAGGTGCTCCAAGCATAATTGTTCAGAATGAAAAACGGATGCTTCAAGAAGCAGTTGATGCCTTGATTGATAACGGCCGCCGCGGGCGTCCAGTTACAGGACCAGGTAACCGTCCATTGAAGTCACTTTCCCATATGCTAAAAGGAAAGCAAGGCCGTTTCCGTCAAAACTTGCTTGGAAAACGTGTAGATTATTCTGGACGTTCCGTTATCGTTGTAGGACCAAACCTTAAAATGTATCAGTGCGGACTTCCTAAAGAAATGGCGTTAGAACTATTTAAGCCCTTTGTTATGAAGGAACTCGTTGAAAAGGGCTTAGCGCATAACATCAAATCTGCAAAACGTAAAATAGAAAGAGTATCTCCAGATGTGTGGGATGTACTTGAAGATGTAATCAGAGAGCATCCGGTATTATTAAACCGTGCCCCTACATTGCATAGATTAGGGATTCAAGCATTTGAACCAACACTTGTTGAAGGCCGTGCGATTCGTCTTCATCCTCTTGTATGTACAGCATACAATGCGGATTTTGATGGTGACCAAATGGCTGTTCACGTGCCGCTTTCATCAGAGGCACAAGCAGAAGCACGATTATTAATGCTTGCAGCACAAAATATCTTAAACCCTAAAGATGGTAAGCCTGTTGTTACTCCTTCTCAAGACATGGTTTTAGGTAACTATTACTTAACATTGGAAAGAGATGGCGCTGTCGGTGAGGGAATGATTTTTAAAGACACGAACGAAGCAGTACTTGCTTATCAAAACGGCTATGTTCACATGCATACACGTGTAGCTGTCCATGCGGGCTCATTAGGAAATGAAACATTCACAGAAGAACAAAATAATAAGTTATTAATCACAACGGTTGGTAAACTTATTTTCAATGAAATTCTGCCAAAATCATTCCCGTATATTAATGAACCAACTAGACATAATTTGGAAGTAGAAACACCTGTAAAATATTTTGTTGAAAAAGGCGAAGACATTAGGGCGAAAATTCAAGAAATGTCATTAATTGATCCGTTCAAAAAGAAAATCCTTGGAAATATCATTGCTGAAGTATTCAAGCGTTTCAAAATTACCGAAACGTCAAAAATGCTTGATCGCATGAAGGACTTGGGCTTTAAGCATTCAACGAAAGCAGGACTTACGGTTGGTGTAGCTGACATTGTCGTACTTCCTGAAAAGCAGGAAATTCTTAAAGAAGCACAAGGTAAAGTAGATAACGTTTTGAAGCAGTTCAGACGTGGTCTAATTACTGAAGATGAGCGTTACGATCGTGTTATTGCGATCTGGAGTGCCGCAAAAGACACCATTCAAGGTAAACTAATGAAATCCCTGAATAAATCGAATCCAATCTTTATGATGAGTGATTCCGGTGCCCGTGGTAACGCATCTAACTTTACCCAGTTAGCTGGTATGCGTGGTCTAATGGCCAACCCGGCTGGACGAATTATTGAATTACCGATTAAATCAAGTTTCCGTGAAGGATTAACGGTATTAGAGTACTTTATCTCCACTCATGGTGCGCGTAAAGGTCTTGCTGATACTGCCCTTAAAACGGCTGACTCTGGTTACTTAACACGTCGTCTTGTTGACGTTGCACAGGATGTTATTGTCCGTGAAGATGATTGTGGAACAGACCGTGGCTTTATAATCAGTGCATTAAAAGACGGAACTGAAATTATCGAAGGATTGGATGAACGTCTAATTGGCCGTCATGCACGAACTGCGATTAGACATCCAGAAACCAAGAAAGTACTTGTTCCTGAAAATGGCTTGATTACTGAGGATTTAGCAGAAATTATTGTCGAAGCAGGTATTGAACAAGTAAAAATCCGGTCTGCGTTTACATGTAATACCCGTCATGGTGTATGTAAGAAGTGTTATGGCCGCAACTTGGCAACTGGTCAAGAGGTTGAGGTTGGTGAATCTGTAGGTATTATTGCAGCGCAATCCATCGGTGAGCCGGGTACACAGTTAACAATGCGTACTTTCCATACAGGTGGTGTTGCGGGAGACGATATTACTCAAGGTTTACCGCGTATCCAAGAGATTTTTGAAGCTCGTAACCCTAAAGGTCAAGCAGTTATCACTGAAATTGAAGGTGTTGTTGTTGGAATTAATGAAGGCCGTGATCGCCAACATGAAATTGTTGTTCAAGGTGAAGTTGAATCACGCACCTACAATGCTCCATATACAGCACGCTTAAAAGTGGCAGTAAATGATCATGTCGCTCGTGGTGAAGAACTAACTGAAGGTTCGATTGATCCGAAAGAGTTAATCCGAGTAAAAGATGTTACATCTGTTCAAGAGTACCTATTAAAAGAAGTACAAAAGGTTTACCGTATGCAAGGGGTAGAAATTGGTGATAAGCACGTTGAAGTAATGGTCCGTCAAATGCTGCGCAAGGTTCGTGTGGGGGATGCTGGTGAAACAGATGTTCTTCCAGGAACGCTTCTTGATATCCATCAGTTTACTGATGCGAATGAAAAGGCATTGTTAGCTGGCAAATTACCGGCTACTGGTCGTCCAGTATTACTTGGTATTACCAAAGCGTCGCTTGAAACTGATTCATTCCTATCTGCAGCATCGTTCCAAGAAACAACAAGAGTTCTTACCGATGCAGCCATCAAAGGTAAACGTGATGAATTACTAGGTCTAAAAGAAAATGTTATTATCGGAAAGCTGATTCCGGCTGGAACAGGGATGCCGCGTTATCGCAAAGCTGAGCCTGTACTCCGTGATACCACTTCTGAAGAAACAGTTACTATTGATTAATAATAATAAGGAATCTGCTAACTAGCAGATTCCTTATTTTAAGAAATTATTTTAAGTCGTGTTGACATCTATTTGTAAAGATGGTACTATATCAAAGGTGCTCCTATTCACCTGATACTTTGGAGGATATGAATTATGTCTTATGAAAAAGTATTGCAGGCACAAAAGTTCGTTATAGGAACAAAACAAACAGTCAAAGCACTTAAAGATGGTAATGTGCGAGAGTTGATTATAGCAAGTGATGCTGATGCGAAAGTAACAGCAGTAGTTGCTAAAGAAGCTCTTGATATAAATGTTCCTATCCTATATGTTGACTCGATGAAAAAACTCGGGAAGGCATGCGGGATTGAAGTTGGTGCTTCAACTGTTGCAATTATCAGCTAAAAGCGTTTTTGTAGATAGAATGTCTGCAGAAACTTTGTTTTTGCGAAAAAATGAACCACCTGGATGTGTGGGCTTACAAATAATGAAGGGAGGAAACACAAATGCCTACTATTAACCAATTAGTGCGCAAGCCTCGTCAATCTAAAGAGGAAAAGTCAAAATCACCTGCGTTAAATAAAGGTTATAACAGCTTCAAAAAATCACAAACGAATGTATCTTCACCACAAAAACGCGGTGTATGTACTCGTGTTGGTACAATGACACCAAAGAAACCAAACTCAGCGTTACGTAAATATGCGCGTGTACGTTTGACTAATGGTATCGAGGTAACTGCATACATTCCTGGTATTGGTCACAATCTTCAAGAGCACAGCGTTGTTCTTATCCGTGGAGGACGTGTAAAAGATTTACCAGGGGTACGTTATCACATCGTACGTGGAGCACTTGATACAGCTGGTGTAAACAACCGTATGCAAGGACGTTCTAAATACGGTACAAAGAGACCAAAAGCAGCTAAGAAATAAAACAACTTAAATAGAAGCTTCTTTGAAAGGAGGAAATATAATGCCACGTAAAGGTCCTGTAGCAAAAAGAGACGTGTTACCAGATCCGCTTTATAACTCTAAATTAGTTACTCGTTTAATCAACAAAATGATGGTTGACGGTAAAAGAGGTAAATCACAAGAAATTCTTTACTCTGCGTTCGATACAATCCGCGAACGTACTGGCAAAGAGCCAATGGAAGTTTTTGAAGCAGCACTTAAAAACATCATGCCTGTACTTGAAGTTAAAGCTCGCCGTGTAGGTGGTGCTAATTACCAAGTTCCAGTTGAGGTGCGTCCTGACCGCCGTTCAACTTTAGGTCTTCGTTGGTTAGTGAATTATTCACGTAACCGTGGAGAAAAAACGATGGAAGAGCGTTTAGCTAATGAAATCATGGATGCAGCTAACAACACTGGTGCATCTGTTAAAAAGCGTGAAGATACACACAAAATGGCAGAAGCAAACAAAGCGTTTGCTCACTATCGTTGGTAATCTAACCTTCAATATAAAAACTTTCAAACTAGGAAGGAGAAAGACCCAATGGCAAGAGAGTTCTCCTTAGCAAACACTCGTAATATCGGTATCATGGCTCACATTGATGCCGGTAAGACGACTACCACTGAGCGTGTTCTTTATTACACTGGTCGTATCCATAAGATTGGTGAAACACATGAAGGTGCTTCTCAGATGGACTGGATGGAGCAAGAACAAGAGCGCGGAATCACAATCACTTCCGCTGCAACAACAGCACAATGGCATGGCCATCGTGTAAACATTATCGATACACCGGGACACGTAGACTTTACAGTTGAAGTTGAACGTTCTTTGCGTGTTCTCGATGGTGCAGTAGCTGTACTTGATGCACAGTCTGGTGTTGAGCCGCAAACTGAAACAGTTTGGCGCCAAGCAACAACTTACGGTGTACCTCGTGTAGTATTTGTAAACAAGATGGACAAAATTGGAGCAGACTTCTTATATTCAGTAGGAACAATCCATGACCGTCTTCAAGCAAATGCACATCCAATTCAGTTGCCAATCGGTGCTGAAGATCAGTTTGAGGCAATCATTGACCTTGTGGAAATGAACGCTGTATTCTACGGTAATGACTTAGGTACTGATATTGAAGTACGTGAGATTCCTGAAGAATATAAAGCACAAGCTGAAGAATACCGTGAAAAGTTAGTAGAAGCAGTAGCTGAGTTAGATGAAGTATTAATGGAGAAATACCTTGGTGGAGAAGAAATCACTAAAGAAGAGCTTAAAGCAGCAATTCGTAAAGGTACTGTTAATGTTGAATTCTATCCAGTTATCTGTGGCTCAGCATTCAAAAACAAAGGTGTTCAGCTAATGTTAGATGCTGTTATCGATTACCTTCCATCACCATTAGATGTTCCTGCAATTAAAGGTCATGCTGTTGATGATGATGAAGAAATCGTTGAACGTCATTCTAGCGATGAAGAGCCATTTTCTGCTCTAGCATTCAAAGTTATGACTGACCCTTATGTTGGTAAATTAACATTCTTCCGCGTTTACTCTGGTACATTAGATGCTGGATCATATGTCCAAAACTCTACAAAAGGTAAGCGTGAGCGTGTAGGACGTATCCTGCAAATGCATGCAAACAGCCGCCAGGAAATCTCTAAGGTTTATGCTGGTGACATTGCTGCTGCTGTAGGTTTGAAAGATACAACTACTGGTGATACTCTTTGTGATGAGAAAAATCTTGTTATCCTTGAGTCTATGGTATTCCCAGAACCAGTAATTCAACTTTCAGTAGAACCAAAATCAAAAGCTGACCAAGACAAAATGACAACTGCACTTCAAAAACTTCAAGAAGAAGATCCTACATTCCGTGCACATACTGACCAGGAAACTGGACAAGTAATCATTGCAGGTATGGGTGAACTTCACCTTGATATTCTTGTAGACCGTATGCGTCGTGAGTTTAAGGTAGAAGCTAATGTTGGTGCGCCTCAGGTTGCATATCGCGAAACTTTCCGTGCTTCTGCACAAGTTGAAGGTAAATTCGCACGTCAATCTGGTGGTCGTGGTCAATACGGACACGTTTGGATTGAATTCTCTCCGAATGATGAAGGAAAAGGATTCGAATTCGTTAACGGTATCGTTGGTGGTGTAGTTCCTCGTGAATACATCCCTGCAGTCCAAGCTGGTCTTGAAGATGCACTTGATCGCGGTGTTCTTGCTGGATATCCTTTAGTTGATATCAAAGCAAGATTATTCGATGGTTCTTACCATGATGTTGACTCCTCTGAAATGGCATTTAAGATTGCTGCATCAATGGCTCTTAAAAATGCTGCTTCTAAGTGTAAGCCTGTTATTCTTGAGCCTATGATGAGAGTTGAAGTTGTTATCCCTGAAGAATATTTAGGAGATATCATGGGACAAATCACAGCTCGCCGTGGTCGTGTTGAAGGTATGGAAGCTCGTGGTAACGCACAAGTAGTTCGCTCTAGCGTTCCACTTTCAGAGATGTTTGGTTACGCAACAGCACTTCGTTCTAGTACTCAAGGACGTGGAGTATTCTCCATGCACTTCGATCACTATGAAGAAGTACCAAAGTCAGTTTCTGAAGAAATCATCAAAAAAAATAAGGGTGAATAATTGATTTTCACCTTTTGATAAAGTATAACTACAATTGTAAGCAGTGGAAGCCGTGAGTTTGGGACAACCATATTCACGGCTTACATAAAAAAACTAAACTTAAATTTTTTTAAATTAGAGGAGGATTTCCTAATGGGTAAAGCTAAATTCGACCGCTCAAAGCCACACGTTAACATTGGTACAATCGGACACGTTGACCATGGTAAAACAACTTTAACAGCTGCAATCACTTCTGTACTTGCTAAAACAGGTAAAGCAGAAGCACGTGCATACGATCAAATCGACGGTGCACCAGAAGAAAAAGAACGTGGTATCACAATCTCTACTGCACACGTAGAATATGAAACAGATGCTCGTCACTATGCACACGTAGACTGCCCAGGACACGCTGACTATGTTAAAAACATGATCACTGGTGCTGCGCAAATGGACGGCGGTATCCTAGTTGTATCTGCAACTGACGGCCCAATGCCACAAACTCGTGAACACATCCTTCTTTCACGTCAAGTAGGTGTACCATACCTTGTTGTATTCATGAACAAGTGTGACATGGTTGACGATGAAGAGCTTCTTGAATTAGTAGAAATGGAAATTCGTGATCTATTATCAGAATACGACTTCCCTGGTGATGACACTCCAGTTATCAAAGGTTCTGCTCTTAAAGCATTAGAAGGCGAAGCTGCGTGGGAAGAAAAAATCAATGAACTTATGACTGCTGTTGATGAGTGGATTCCAACACCAACTCGTGACACTGACAAGCCATTCATGATGCCAGTTGAGGATGTATTCTCAATCACTGGTCGTGGAACTGTTGCTACTGGACGTGTTGAGCGTGGAGTAGTTAAAGTTGGGGACGTAGTTGAAATCGTAGGTTTCACTGAAGAGCCAAAATCTACTACTGTAACAGGTGTAGAAATGTTCCGTAAGCTTCTTGATTTCGCTGAAGCTGGTGACAACATCGGTGCCCTTCTTCGTGGTGTAGCACGTGAAGATATCGAACGTGGTCAAGTATTGGCTAAACCAAAGTCAATCACTCCACACACAAAGTTCAAAGCACAAGTTTATGTATTATCAAAAGAAGAAGGTGGACGTCACACTCCATTCTTCTCAAACTACCGTCCACAATTCTATTTCCGTACTTCTGATATTACAGGTATCTGTATGCTTCCAGAAGGTACTGAAATGGTTATGCCTGGCGACCACATCGAAATGACTGTTGAACTTATCGCTCCAATCGCTATCGAAGAAGGAACTAAGTTCTCTATTCGTGAAGGTGGACGTACAGTAGGTTCAGGTTCAATCACTACAATCACTGAGTAATTGAAAAGTGTAGCAACTTGATTGCTGAGCTGGACAATATACAAACATATAAAAAGCAGATGGATGACGATCCATCTGCTTTTTATATGTTTTGGCTGTGTTAAAGGCATTGTTGATTTTGACACTCTGTTGATTGGAGCGGAAGGCGCTAGATTCCTGGGGGAGTCTCCCCGGACCGCCCGCGGAAAGCAAAGTGCCTGGAGTGGAAATCAATAGACAAGTTTAACATAACCATTGTTTTTAAAAGGTTTAAGATCGAGTTTCTTCTATATAAATATATGAACTTTCATAATTGTCTAGCTCTAGCTCCAGCTCCCAGCGGCTAGTGGACTTCGCTCTTCTCCCTACGATAAGTCAACATCGAATGCGCTAACGCTCTTCGTGTTGTCTAGCTCCAGCGCCTAGGGGCTCGGGGTCATAAGGCAATCTGTCATGAAGGTTAAAAAGCAACCTTCAAGATGGCTCGTCTTATGCCTGTCGCGCCTGAACAAGGCGCTTCTGCTTTTCTAATTTCCTTTATCTCAGTCGAAGCGCTCCAGTCCATACGCAGTTAAACGGTAGCTTCCGCTTTTCTAATTAGGATATTTCTGGAGATTGATAATAATAGTTGATAAAGTGTATTTCAGCCGCTATAATAGGAAAAGTGTTCGAAACAGAAGCATAAAAAAAAATCGTAATAAGTGTTGCGTTTGTTTTATGTTTTATGTATAATAGACAATGTTGGTCTTTGACTGCGATGATGTGGAAGGTTGCTGACACACCCGGCCGCTTTGCCATGGCGAGTGTGTGAGGGAAATTTTCACTGAGAAGGTCTATTTAGAAAATAGGCGAATAAAGGAGGGAAAATAATGGCAAAACAAAAAATTCGTATCCGTTTAAAAGCGTATGATCACAGAATCCTTGATCAATCTGCAGAAAAAATCGTTGAAACAGCAAAACGTTCTGGTGCGGCTGTGTCTGGTCCAATTCCGCTACCGACTGAAAAAACTATTTACACGATTCTGCGTGCGGTTCATAAGTACAAAGATTCACGTGAGCAATTCGAACAACGGACACATAAGCGTCTAATCGACATCGTTAACCCAACTCCACAAACAGTTGATGCGTTAATGCGTTTAGATTTACCATCTGGTGTTGATATCGAAATTAAACTTTAATCAAAATAAATGATAAATAATCTAGGAGGTGTGACTTAAATGACCAAAGGAATCTTAGGAAGAAAGATTGGTATGACTCAAGTATTTGCTAGTAACGGTAACTTAATTCCTGTAACTGTAGTTGAGGTAGCTCCAAACGTAGTTCTTCAAAAGAAATCAGTTGACAGCGATGGATATGTTGCAGTTCAAGTTGGTTTTGAAGACAAACGTGAAAAGTTAGCTAACAAACCAGAAAAAGGCCATGTTGCTAAAGCAAACACTGCTCCTAAGCGCTTCGTTCGCGAATTCCGCGGAGATGACTTAGCAAGCTATGAAGTTGGTCAAGAAGTCAAGGTTGATATTTTCGCTGCTGGAGATATCGTAGATGTAACAGGAATCTCAAAGGGTAAAGGTTTCCAAGGTGTAATTAAGCGCCACGGACAATCACGCGGCCCAATGGCTCACGGTTCACGTTACCATCGTCGTCCTGGTTCAATGGGACCAGTTGCTCCAAACCGCGTATTCAAAGGTAAATTATTACCTGGCCGTATGGGTGGAGAACAAATCACTGTACAAAACCTTGAAATCGTAAAGGTTGATACAGAGCGTAACTTACTTTTAATCAAAGGTAATGTACCTGGCGCTAAAAAAGCTTTATTAAAAATTAAAGGTGCGATTAAAGCATAGTCACTTTTTAAGAAAGGAGGAACAAAGGAATGCCTAAAGTAGCATTATTAAACCAAACTGGATCACAAGTTGGCGATATCGAACTTAATGATTCTGTATTTGGTATTGAGCCTAACCAGCACGTATTATTCGAAGCAATTGTTATGCAAAGAGCTTCATTACGTCAAGGAACTCATAAAACTAAAATTCGTTCTGAAGTACGCGGCGGTGGTCGTAAGCCATGGCGTCAAAAAGGAACTGGACGCGCTCGTCAAGGGTCAATCCGTTCTCCACAATGGCGCGGAGGTGGTACTGTATTCGGTCCAACACCACGCAGCTACAGCTATAAATTACCGAAAAAAGTGCGTCGTTTAGCAATCAAATCTGCGCTTTCTTCTAAAGTATTAGAAGAAAACATTTTAGTGTTAGATATCCTAGCTATCGATACTCCGAAAACGAAAGATTTCAAAACAGTATTAAGCGGTCTTTCTGTTGAGAAAAAAGCATTAATCGTTACAGCTGACCTTGATGAAAATGTAGCACTTTCTGCTCGTAACATTCCTGGTATCACAGTAGTAACAGCAGATGGAATTAACGTATTAGATGTTGTTAATCATGAGAAATTGATCATGACTAAAGCAGCGGTTGAAAAAGTAGAGGAGGTGCTTGCATAATGGATGCACGCGATATCATTAAGCGCCCCGTTATCACTGAACGTACTACTGACCTAATGGCTGAGAAAAAATATACTTTTGAAGTTGATGTTAGAGCTAACAAAACTCAAGTTAAAGATGCGATTGAAGAAATCTTTAGCGTTGATGTTGAGAAAGTAAACATCATGAACTACAAAGGTAAATTTAAGCGTATGGGAAAATTCGGTGGTTACACAAATAAACGTCGTAAAGCAATTGTAAAATTAACTACTGATAGCAAAGAAATCGAATTCTTTGAAGCATAAGAACCTATCAAGAAGAGGAGGGAAATAAAATGGCGATTAAAAAGTACAAACCTACCTCCAATGGTCGTCGCGGAATGACTACTTCTGATTTCGCAGAAATCACAACTAGCACTCCAGAAAAATCTCTTTTAGCACCAGTAAAGAGAAAAGGCGGCCGTAATAACCAAGGTAAGTTAACTGTTCGTCATCAAGGTGGCGGTCACAAACGTCAATATCGTTTAATTGACTTTAAACGTAACAAAGATGGCATTCCTGGACGCGTTGCTACGATCGAATACGATCCAAACCGTTCTGCAAATATCGCGTTAATCAACTACGTGGATGGAGAAAAGCGTTATATCTTAGCTCCTAAAAACCTAGTAGTTGGATTGGAAGTAATGTCTGGCCCTGAGGCTGATATTAAAGTGGGTAACGCACTTCCACTAACAAACATTCCTGTTGGTACAGTAGTACACAACATCGAGTTAAAACCAGGTAAAGGCGGCCAGTTAGTTCGTTCTGCTGGAACAAGCGCACAAGTACTTGGTAAAGAAGGAAAATACGTATTAGTACGTTTGAATTCTGGTGAAGTTCGTATGATTCTTGCTGAATGCCGTGCAACAATCGGTCAAGTAGGTAACGAACAACATGAACTTATTAACATTGGTAAAGCAGGACGTAATCGTTGGTTAGGCAAGCGCCCAACTGTACGTGGATCTGTTATGAACCCTAACGATCACCCACACGGTGGTGGTGAAGGACGTTCACCAATCGGACGTAAATCACCAATGTCTCCATGGGGTAAACCAACTCTTGGATACAAAACTCGTAAAAAGAAAAACAAATCAGATAAGTTTATCGTACGTCGTCGTAAAAAATAACGTGATTCTCCTACGGTTCAAAGAAAGAACCGTAGAACAGTCACGAAGGGAGGTTCCTTCATGGGTCGCAGCTTAAAAAAAGGACCATTTGTTGATGATCATTTAATGGTTAAGGTTGAAAAGTTGAACGAGACTGAAAGCAAACAAGTTATTAAAACTTGGTCACGCCGTTCTACAATCTTCCCACAATTTATTGGCCACACTATCGCTGTATATGATGGTCGCAAACACGTGCCTGTATATGTTACTGAAGACATGGTAGGACACAAGCTTGGAGAGTTTGCTCCAACTCGTGCTTACAAGGGCCATGGTAATGATGACAAGAAAACAAGACGTTAAGAGAGGAGGGCATCCAAATGCAAGCTAAAGCTGTTGCAAGAACAGTTCGTATTGCTCCTCGTAAAGCACGTTTAGTCGTAGATTTAATTCGAGGTAAGCAAATTGGTGAAGCTGTGGCGATTTTAAATCTCACTCCTAAGGCTGCTTCTCCAATCGTGGAAAAAGTATTAAAATCAGCTATGGCAAATGCTGAACACAACTATGAAATGGACGTTAACAACCTAGTAGTTGCTCAAGCATTTGTTGACGAAGGACCAACGTTGAAACGTTTCCGTCCTCGCGCAATGGGCCGTGCAAGCCAGATCTTAAAGCGCACAAGCCACATCACAATCGTATTATCAGAAAAGAAGGAGGGATAAGCTGTGGGTCAAAAAGTAAATCCTGTCGGTTTGCGTATTGGAATCATTCGTGATTGGGAATCTAAATGGTACGCAGGCAAAGACTTCGCTACTCTTTTACACGAAGACCTTAAAATTCGTGAATACATCACGAAGCGTTTAAAAGATGCTTCTGTTTCTAAAGTAGAAATCGAACGTGCTGCAAACCGTGTAAACGTAACAGTGCATACAGCTAAGCCTGGTATGGTTATTGGTAAAGGCGGTACGGAAGTTGAAGCACTTCGTAAAGCATTAAATCAATTAACTGGCAAACGTGTTCACATCAACATTCTTGAAATCAAGAGAGCTGACGTTGATGCGAAACTAGTTGCTGAAAATATTGCTCGTCAATTAGAAAACCGTGTATCTTTCCGTCGTGCACAAAAGCAAGCAATTCAACGTGCTATGCGCGCTGGTTCAAAAGGTATTAAAACACAAGTATCTGGTCGTCTTGGCGGAGCAGATATCGCTCGTGCTGAACATTACAGCGAAGGAACTGTTCCACTTCATACACTTCGCGCTGATATCGACTATGCTACTGCTGAAGCCGATACTACTTATGGTAAGTTAGGCGTAAAAGTATGGATCTATAAGGGAGAAGTCCTTCCTACTAAGAAGAAAAATGCGGAAGGAGGCAAATAATCATGTTATTGCCAAAACGCGTAAAATATCGCCGTCAACACCGTGGTAACATGCGTGGTAACGCAAAAGGCGGTACAGAAGTAACTTTCGGTGAATTCGGCCTACAAGCTTTAGAAGCTTCATGGATCACGAATCGTCAAATCGAAGCAGCTCGTATTGCGATGACACGTTACATGAAACGTGGCGGTAAAGTTTGGATTAAAATTTTCCCACACAAGCCTTACACTGCTAAACCTCTAGAAGTACGGATGGGTTCCGGTAAAGGGGCACCTGAAGGCTGGGTAGCTGTTGTTAAGCCTGGAAAAATCATGTTCGAAATTGCTGGCGTTTCTGAAGAGATCGCTCGTGAAGCACTTCGACTTGCAATGCACAAACTTCCTGTTAAGTGTAAGTTTGTAAAACGAGAAGAAATTGGTGGTGAATCAAATGAAAGCTAATGAACTTCGTGACCTAACCACTGCTGAAATTGAACAAAAAGTAAAATCTTTAAAAGAAGAACTTTTCAACCTTCGCTTTCAATTGGCGACAGGACAACTTGAAAACACTGCTCGCATTCGTGAAGTACGCAAAGCGATTGCTCGTATGAAAACAGTTGTTCGTGAAAGAGAAATCAACGTTAACAAGTGATAATTGAAGGGAGGTTCACACTATGAGTGAACGCAACCAACGTAAAGTTTACACAGGACGCGTTGTTTCTGACAAGATGGATAAAACAGTAACGGTTCTTGTTGAAACACAAAAAAAGCATCCTTTATATGGTAAACGCGTTAAGTACTCTAAAAAGTATAAAGCTCATGATGAGCAAAACGAAGCAAAAATCGGCGATGTAGTACGTATCATGGAAACTCGTCCGCTTTCAGCTACTAAGCGTTTCCGTTTAGTTGAAGTTGTAGAAAAAGCAGTTATTATTTAATTGTTCGGATAAAGCTTCATTCCGAAGGGAGGTTACACACATGATTCAACAAGAATCACGTTTAAAAGTTGCTGACAACTCTGGTGCTCGTGAGGTACTAACGATTAAAGTTCTTGGTGGTTCAGGTCGCAAGTTTGCTGGTATTGGTGATGTTATCGTCTGCACAGTAAAACAAGCAACACCAGGTGGCGTTGTTAAAAAAGGTGACGTTGTTAAAGCAGTTATTGTTCGTACAAAGAGCGGTGCTCGTCGACCTGACGGTTCATACATTCGTTTTGATGAAAACGCATGTGTAATTATCAAAGATGATAAGAGCCCACGCGGTACTCGTATCTTCGGACCAGTTGCCCGTGAACTTCGCGACAACAACTTTATGAAAATCGTTTCTCTAGCTCCAGAAGTACTATAATTTAAATTCAAATGCCTTTAAGGAGGTGCTTAATGATGCATGTGAAAAAAGGTGACAACGTAAGAGTCATCTCTGGAAAGGATAAAGGCAAAACAGGAGTAGTCCTTGCTGCTTATCCTAAAGATAGCCGTGTACTAGTAGAAGGCGTGAACATTGCAAAGAAACACTCAAAACCTTCTCAAGTGAATCCACAAGGCGGTATCATCAGCTTTGAGGCTCCAATTCATGTATCGAACGTAATGCCTATCGATCCTAAGTCTGGTAACCCGACTCGTGTAGGTTCCACTACGGTAGATGGCAAAAAAGTACGCGTAGCAAAATCCGGTGAAATTTTAGATAAATAGTTTAAAATTAAGAAGGGAGGTACAATAAGTGAACCGCCTAAAAGAAAAATTTGTTAAAGAAGTTACTCCTGCTCTTATGAGCAAGTTCAACTATAAATCAGTTATGGAAGTTCCTAAACTTGATAAAATCGTCGTGAATATGGGCGTTGGTGACGCAGTTGCAAATGCAAAGGCACTTGATAATGCAGTTGAAGAACTTTCAACGATCACAGGTCAAAAACCAGTCGTGACACGTGCGAAAAAATCTATCGCTGGCTTCCGCCTTCGTGAAGGTATGCCAATCGGTGCAAAAGTTACACTTCGCGGTGAGCGCATGTACGAATTCTTGGATAAATTAGTTTCTGTTTCTTTACCTCGTGTACGTGACTTCCGTGGTATTTCTAAAAAAGCATTCGACGGTCGCGGTAACTATACATTGGGAATTAAAGAACAATTAATTTTCCCTGAAATTGATTACGATAAAGTAAGCAAGGTTCGTGGTATGGATATCGTTATCGTAACGACTGCTAAAACTGATGAAGAATCTCGTGAACTTTTAACTCAATTTGGAATGCCATTCCAAAAGTAATCGTTAAATAATGGAGGCGAAAACGTGGCTAAAAAGTCAATGATTGCGAAACAAAAGCGCACGCCTAAATATGCAGTACAAGAGTATACACGCTGCGAACGTTGTGGCCGTCCACACTCTGTATACCGTAAATTTAAGCTTTGTCGTATTTGTTTCCGCGAATTAGCGTACAAAGGACAAATTCCTGGTGTTAAAAAAGCTAGCTGGTAAAACCCAAGTCTGGGAAGGAGGTAAAAATAATGGTCATGACAGATCCAATTGCTGATATGCTTACTCGCATTCGTAATGCGAATATGGTGCGTCACGAAAAGTTAGAAGTGCCTGCTTCTAATATGAAAAAAGAAATTGCTGAAATTTTAAAGCGCGAAGGTTTCGTACGTGACGTCGAATTTATCGAAGACAACAAACAAGGTATCATCCGTATCTTCCTAAAATACGGTGCTAGTAATGAACGTGTTATTACTGGTCTTAAGCGCATAAGCAAGCCTGGACTTAGAGTTTACGCAAAATCAACTGAGGTACCACGCGTTCTTAACGGTCTTGGTATCGCATTAGTATCAACATCACAAGGTGTTATTACAGATAAAGAAGCTCGTGCAAAACAAGTCGGCGGAGAAGTATTAGCTTACGTTTGGTAATTGAGCTTTTGAATGAATGGAGGTGCACTAAATGTCTCGCGTAGGAAAAAAACCAATTGTTATTCCAGCAGGAGTTACAGTTACTTTAAATAATAGTACTGCTACAGTTAAAGGACCTAAAGGTGAACTTACTCGTACTTTCCATCCTGATATTACTATCAACGTGGAAGAAAATCTTGTAACAATCACTCGTCCTTCTGATGTAAAAGAACACCGCGCATTACACGGAACTACTCGTGCCGTGCTTGCGAACATGATTGAAGGTGTATCCACTGGCTTCACTAGAGGCTTAGAGTTAATCGGGGTTGGTTATCGTGCTCAAAAGCAAGGTACCAAGCTTGTATTAAACGTTGGATACTCTCATCCAGTTGAGATCGAACCTGAAGAGGGCCTTGAAATCGAGGTGCCTGCTAATACAAAAATCGTTATCAAAGGTACTGACAAAGAACGTGTTGGTGCATTAGCAGCGAATATTCGCGGAGTTCGTCCTCCTGAGCCTTATAAAGGTAAAGGAATTCGTTACGAAGGTGAATTTGTTCGTCGTAAAGAAGGTAAAACTGGTAAGTAATGCCTCATAGGTAAACGAAAGGAGTGACGTAAATGATTACGAAGCTTGATAAAAACGCTACTCGCAAGAAAAGACATGCTCGTGTTCGTGCGAAACTTAGCGGAACTTCAGCTCGTCCACGTCTAAATGTGTTTCGTTCTAACAAACATATTTATGCTCAAATAATTGATGACATTAATGGAGTAACTTTAGCAAGTGCTTCTACTTTAGATAAAGACTTTACTTTAGAATCAACTAATAATGTTGAAGCTGCTAAAATGATCGGTGAGTTAGTTGCTAAACGTGCGGTAGAAAAAGGTATCACTTCTATTGTCTTTGATCGTGGCGGATACCTATACCATGGACGTATTCAAGTATTAGCTGATGCTGCCCGTGAAAACGGCTTACAATTCTAAAAGACAAAGGAGGGACACAAAAAGATGCGTCGTATTGATCCAAACAAACTTGAACTAGAAGAACGCGTAGTCACGGTTAACCGTGTTGCGAAAGTTGTTAAAGGTGGACGTCGTTTCCGCTTCACAGCCCTTGTTGTTGTAGGCGACAAAAACGGTCACGTTGGTTTCGGTACTGGTAAAGCTCAAGAAGTACCTGATGCTATTCGTAAAGCCATCGAAGATGCAAAGAAAAACTTAATAGAAGTTGCTATGGTTGGAACTACCATTCCTCACCAAGTAATCGGACGTTTTGGTGCTGGTGAAATTCTTCTAAAACCTGCTTCAGAAGGTACAGGAGTTATCGCTGGTGGACCAGTTCGTGCTGTACTAGAGTTAGGCGGAGTAGCTGATATCCTTTCTAAGTCATTAGGAACAAATACTCCTATTAACATGGTTCGTGCAACAATTGATGGTTTAAAACAATTAAAACGTGCTGAAGACGTAGCTAAACTACGTGGTAAATCAGTAGAAGAACTGTTAGGATACGGGGGGAAATAAAATGGCGAATAAACTATTAGTTACCCTCACTCGCAGCGTAATTGGCCGTCCTGGCGATCAACGTGAAACAGTTAAAGCTTTAGGATTACGTAAATTAAATCAAACAGTTGAGCATCAAGATAACGCTGCTATTCGCGGTATGATTACCAAAGTTGCTCACCTTGTTACAGTTAAAGAACAATAATTAATTGTTTTTCTTTCATAAGGAGGTGCCAATATGAAACTTCATGAACTAAAACCTGCTGAGGGTTCTCGTAAAGATCGTAAGCGTCTAGGACGCGGTATCGGTTCTGGTCAAGGAAAAACTGCCGGTAAAGGTCATAAAGGTCAAAACGCTCGTTCGGGTGGCGGTGTACGTCTAGGTTTTGAAGGTGGTCAAACACCTTTATATCGTCGTTTACCAAAACGCGGATTTACAAACTTCAGCCGTAAGGAATATGCAGTTGTAAATCTTGATGCTTTAAACCGCTTTGCTGAAGGTACAGAAGTTACTCCAGAACTTCTTATCGAATCAGGTGTAGTAAGCAACGAAAAAGCAGGAATCAAAATTCTTGCAAAAGGGAACGTAGAGAAAAAGTTGACTGTCAAAGCTCACAAATTCTCCTCTGCTGCTAAGGAAGCGATCGAAGCTGCTGGTGGAAACACTGAGGTGATCTAATGTTCCAGACAATCTCCAATTTTATGCGCGTGGGTGAGATACGACGGAAGATCATATTCACCCTTTTAATGTTAGTCGTATTTCGATTAGGTACATTTATCCCAGTACCCAATGTAAATGCAGATGTACTTGCAAATCAAGATAAGCTTAGTGTTTTCGGAATTTTAAATACCTTTGGCGGTGGAGCATTAAAACAATTCTCCATCTTTGCAATGGGTATCATGCCATATATCACTGCTTCGATCATTATACAGCTCCTGCAAATGGACGTTGTACCGAAGTTTACGGAATGGTCTAAGCAGGGTGAATCAGGTCGTCGTAAGATTGCTCAAATCACTCGATATTTCACAATTGTGCTTGGTTTTATCCAAGCATTAGGTATGTCCTATGGCTTTAATAATTTAGCCAGCGGTCAACTGATTGAAAATCCTGGAATAGCTACGTATCTGCTTATTGCAGTTGTCTTAACTGCAGGTACAGCATTTTTAATGTGGTTAGGGGAGCAGATTACTGAAAAAGGTGTTGGTAATGGAATTTCCATTATCATCTTTGCCGGTATCGTTGCTGGAATGCCATCAACTATTAATCAAATTTATGTACAGCAATTTGAGAATGCAGGAGAGGCATTATTCTTACGTATTGTTACTGTAGTGTTAATAGCACTTGCTGTTGTGGCTATCGTAGTTGGAGTTATTTTTATCCAACAAGCAAATCGTAAGATACCTATTCAATATGCTAAACGTGTGGTTGCTGGACGTAATCCTGTCGGAGGACAATCCACTCACATGCCATTAAAAGTTAATGCTGCGGGTGTAATTCCTGTAATCTTTGCGGTTTCTTTCATTGTAACACCAAGAACGGTCGCATCATTTTTTCCAACTAATGATGTAACACTTTGGATTACAAAAGTATTTGATTATTCTCATCCAATCGGGATGACGTTATATGCTGCGTTAATTATCGCGTTTACTTATTTCTATGCATTTATCCAAGTTAACCCTGAACAAGCGGCGGAAAACTTGCAAAAGCAAAGCGGCTATATTCCAGGGATCCGTCCAGGAAAGAGCACGCAAGAATACTTAACACGCGTCTTATATCGTTTAACTTTTGTTGGTGCACTCTTCCTAGCTGTGATCGCTGTATTGCCTATGTTATTTATTAATTTAGCCAATCTGCCGCAATCGGCTCAAATCGGTGGAACAAGTTTGCTAATCGTTGTCGGTGTAGCATTAGATACGATGAAACAACTTGAAGCACAATTAGTTAAACGTCACTATAAAGGCTTTATAAAGTAAAGGTTTTGGGGGCCACTGCTCCCTAAAACCAATTTATAGCACGAGGGGGGAACACGTGTGAATTTAGTATTAATGGGGCTTCCGGGTGCCGGAAAAGGTACTCAAGCTGAAAGAATCGTCGAAAATTACGGCATCCCTCATATCTCTACTGGAGATATGTTCCGTGCAGCGATGAAAGAAGGAACAGAACTAGGTTTACAAGCGAAATCATTCATGGATAAGGGCGAACTTGTTCCTGATGAAGTAACAATCGGAATTGTTCGTGAACGATTAAGCAAGGAAGATTGTCAAAAGGGATTCCTTTTAGATGGCTTTCCTAGAACTGTACCTCAAGCAGAGGCGTTGGAAAATCTTTTAGTTGATTTAAATAAAAAAATTGACTATGTAATTAATATTAACGTGGTTAAGGATTTATTAATGGAACGTTTGACAGGGCGTCGTATTTGTAAAGAATGTGGTTCTACGTATCATTTAGTTTTTAATCCTCCAAAACAAGATGGCGTATGCGATCGTTGCGGCGGTGAGTTATATCAAAGAGCGGATGATAATGAAGAAACTGTTCAAAATCGATTAGACGTAAATATCAAACAACAAGAACCATTATTAACTTTTTATGAAACAAAAGGTTATCTTCGCACGATTGATGGTCAGCAGGATATTAACAAGGTATTCGCTGATATCGAGCAATTACTTGGGGGCTTATAATGATCATTTGCAAAACCCCTAGGGAAATTGAAATCATGCGCGCGGCCGGGCGGATTGTGGCCCTTACCCACCAAGAGTTACAAAAACACGTAGCTCCTGGGATTACCACAAAGGAATTAGACATGATTGCTGAAGAATTTATTCTCTCACAAGATGCATTTCCTTCGTTTAAAGGGTATAATGGTTTTCGCGGCAGCATTTGTACAAGTGTGAACGAAGAACTTGTTCATGGAATTCCTGGTAATCATGTTCTCAATGAAGGAGACATTATTAGCATCGATATCGGTGCTAAGTATGAAGGTTATCATGGTGATTCAGCTTGGACCTATGCTGTAGGAAAGATTGATGATAATTCCCAGCATTTGCTGAAGGTAACAGAGGAATCTCTTTATCTAGGCATAAACGAAGCAAAACCGGGCGAGCGACTCTCGAACATCTCCCATGCGATTCAAACGTATGTGGAAGCAAATGGCTTTTCTATTGTACGCGAGTATGTTGGACACGGAGTAGGGCAAGACTTACATGAGGAACCTCAAATTCCACATTTTGGTCCACCAAACAATGGTCCGCGTCTTATGCCTGGAATGGTACTTGCTATTGAACCGATGGTAAATGCCGGAAGCCGATATGTGAGAACATTGACTGACAATTGGACAGTTGTAACTGTTGACGGCAGGCGTTGTGCGCATTTCGAGCATACGGTTGCGATCACTGATGCAGGATTTGAAATCCTAACCAAATTATAAATTTTGTGCGGATTTCAATAGTTGTTATCAATTCTGGTCCGTTTTTGGGTAATTTGTAATATTTACTGAGGACAGAATGCTGCTCAATATGTTAGAATTGAAAGGTTGCAGGACGACATACGAGCGAATAGCTTTGCTTGCTCTACCTAGTTTGAATAAACGCAATCCTGAAAAGAGAAGGGAGACGAGATCGATGGCCAAAGATGATGTAATTGAAATTGAAGGTAAAGTCATTGAAACATTGCCAAATGCAATGTTTAAGGTAGAATTAGAAAACGGTCATACCGTGCTAGCGCATGTTTCTGGTAAAATACGAATGCATTTCATTCGGATCCTTCCGGGTGACAAAGTGACTGTTGAGCTTTCTCCATATGACTTAACACGCGGAAGAATTACTTACCGCTTTAAATAATGCTTGCACTCCGTACTACTAAGGAGGTTAGGATAATAATGAAAGTAAGACCATCTGTTAAACCGATCTGCGAAAAATGTAAAGTTATCCGTAGACGCGGAAAAGTTATGGTTATCTGTGAAAACCCTAAACATAAACAAAAACAAGGTTAATTTTGAAGGAGGTGCGCATTTTCTATGGCACGTATTGCTGGTGTAGATATTCCACGTGAAAAACGTGTAGTTATCTCTTTAACTTACATTTATGGAATTGGTAAAAATACTGCACAAAAAGTACTAGCAGAAGCTGGTGTTTCTGAAGATACACGTGTACGTGATTTAACAGAAGACGAATTAAACAAAATCCGTGACATCATCGACAAATTAAAAGTTGAAGGTGACCTTCGCCGTGAAATTTCTCTTAACATTAAGCGTTTAATGGAAATCGGCTGCTACCGCGGATTACGTCATCGTCGTGGTTTACCAGTTCGTGGACAAAATACGAAAAACAACGCTCGTACACGCAAAGGTCCTCGTAAGACTGTAGCGAACAAGAAGAAGTAATCGGTAAAGGAGGTTAATTTAAATGGCACGTAAAACGAATACACGTAAACGTCGTGTTAAAAAGAATATTGAAGCTGGTATCGCTCATATCCGTTCAACATTTAACAATACGATTGTAACAATTACTGATGTACATGGTAATGCAATTTCATGGTCAAGTGCAGGTGCGCTTGGATTTAGAGGTTCTCGTAAATCTACACCATTTGCTGCACAAATGGCGGCTGAAACAGCAGCTAAGACTTCCATTGAACATGGTATGAAAACTTTAGAAGTTACTGTTAAAGGACCTGGTGCAGGACGTGAAGCTGCAATCCGTGCTCTTCAAGCTGCTGGTCTAGAAGTAACTGCAATTAAAGACGTTACACCTGTTCCTCATAATGGATGCCGTCCACCAAAACGTCGTCGTGTTTAATTTTTCTGTATAGATTTTGTATCATGCGTCTATAATGGGATATGATACTAATTTTTTGCACTCTTACAGAAGATTTATTCCAGTTGTTGTGCACAAAACGGGAACGTATACATGGGGACTTTTAATTAGCAAATATGCTGATTTAGAGTTTCGACGTTTTGAAGGAGGGTTATTTGATGATCGAAATAGAAAAACCAAAAATCGAAACGATTGAGATCAACGATGATGCTAAGTATGGCAAATTCATCGTAGAGCCACTTGAGCGTGGATATGGTACCACTTTGGGTAACTCCTTACGTCGTATCCTATTATCTTCACTCCCAGGTGCCGCGGTTACATCGATTCAAATCGATGGGGTACTTCATGAGTTCTCAACAATTGAAGGCGTCGTAGAGGATGTAACATCCATCATTTTAAACATTAAAAAATTAGCTTTAAAAATCTACTCTGATGAAGAGAAGACGCTTGAGTTTGATGTACAAGGTGAGGGTCCAGTTTTAGCTGGCAATATTACTCATGATAGTGATGTTGAGGTTTTAAATCCTGAGCTTCATATTGCAACCTTAGCTGCAAATGGTCATCTTCGCATGCGTTTGACTGCTAGACGTGGACGTGGATATACACCGGCTGTTCAAAACAAAAGAGAAGATCAACCAATAGGTGTTATTCCCATTGATTCCATTTTCACACCAGTTTCTCGTGTACAATTTCAAGTAGAAAACACACGTGTTGGTCAAATGTCTAATTTCGACAAGCTCACACTTGATGTTTGGACAGATGGAAGCACTGGGCCAAAAGAAGCGATCGCTCTTGGATCCAAAATTTTGACCGAGCATTTGAATATTTTCGTTGGTTTAACTGATGAAGCTCAAAATGCTGAAATTATGATTGAAAAAGAAGAAGACCAAAAAGAAAAAGTTCTTGAAATGACTATTGAAGAACTAGATCTTTCTGTTCGTTCTTACAATTGCTTAAAACGTGCTGGAATCAACACTGTTCAGGAATTAGCTAATAAGACTGAAGAAGATATGATGAAAGTTCGTAACTTAGGCCGTAAATCACTTGAAGAAGTGAAGGCAAAACTAGAAGAGCTTGGATTAGGCTTGCGTAAAGACGACTGATTTGTTTATCGTAATACACATGCGTTAATCCGTTTAATGACTTCAACAAAGGAGGGAACCCTTCATGGCATACAGAAAGTTAGGACGCACAAGTGCACAGCGTAAAGCTATGCTACGTGATTTAACTACAGATTTAATTATCAATGAGCGCATTGAAACAACAGAAACTCGTGCGAAGGAAATTCGTGTGACTGTTGAAAAAATGATCACTTTAGGTAAACGTGGTGATTTACACGCTCGTCGTCAAGCTGCTTCATATGTTCGTAACGAAGTTGCTGATGCTGAAAATAATACAAGTGCAGTACAAAAACTTTTCGCTGATATCGCTCCGCGTTATCAAGAGCGTCAAGGTGGATACACTCGTATTATGAAACTTGGACCACGCCGCGGTGACGGTGCACCAATGGTTATTATCGAGTTAGTTTAATATAGCTTTAACAGACAACAAGGGCGCTGGACAGTTTACAAACAAACTTGTTCTTTGCCCTTTTTCTGTAAGTGAATCTTATATCAAGATGACCCAAGCCAAAAAGAGTGTTACGATGAGCGTAACTCCAATTCATTGGAGACAATCTAAAAGTCCTACTTGATTTCTTGTAACTTTTTATGTGACTTGATTTCTTGTATCTTTTATCATCTCGCGCTATTGTTGTGCAGATTGAATTAAATACGTCTCGTCTAGCTCATGCACCTCCTCTCATTTCTTTTATAGAAATTCCTTAAACTGCAGTTTACAGCGAAACTGCATAGGGACGAGGTGCAGGCTTTTTTTTATATGTAAAAGAAATAATGAGCGGAGAATAGTATAGCTGAGAGGAGGAATTATCTGTGAAAAACTCGATTGTATCTCTTAATGGAGTATCTTTTCAATATGACGCACAAGAACGTTATGCTTTGAACAATGTCTCTTTTGATATATATGAGGGAGAATGGCTTGCAATTGTCGGTCATAATGGGTCAGGTAAATCCACGATGGCAAAACTCTTAAATGGGCTACAATTTCCACAAACAGGTGAGATTACAGTTTGCGGAATAAAGTTGGATGAAGAGTCAATTTGGGATATCCGTAAAAAATTAGGGATGGTCTTTCAAAACCCTGACAATCAATTTGTTGGAACGACAGTACAGGATGATGTGGCTTTTGGTCTAGAAAATAACGGCATTCCTAGAGATGAAATGGTCACAAGGGTCGAGGATTCGTTAAAGAGAGTTAAGATGGATAAGTTTCTATATCAAGAGCCCCACCATCTATCAGGCGGACAAAAGCAACGTGTGGCAATAGCCGGTGTGCTAGCTTTACGGCCATCGATCATCATACTTGATGAGGCAACTTCCATGCTTGATCCAAGAGGACGCGAAGAGGTGTTAGAGACCGTCCGATTATTAAAAGAAGAGAAATCATTGACCGTTATCTCGATTACACATGATTTAGAAGAGGCGGCTAAGGCGGATCGAATCATCGTCATGAACAAAGGGGAGGTCTTCCGGGAGGGTACACCTGAAGAGATTTTCTCTATGGATGAACAATTGGTTCAGTTAGGGTTAGATATTCCTTTTTCAGTGAAAATGACGAAAGCTTTAAGGAATCATGGAATCGATCTATCTAGGCACTATTTATCGGAAGAAGAGTTGGTGAAAGAGTTATGGACATCTCGCTCAAACATGTAGATTATCGTTATCAAGTCAATACTCCTTTTGAACGACTTGCCATTGAAGATGTGTCTATTGATATTCCTTCAGGTGTGTATATGGCGATTATTGGTCATACCGGTTCAGGGAAATCAACAGTCCTGCAGCATTTAAACGCTCTCCTTCAACCAACAAAAGGAACAGTAGCAATTGGCGAACATGAAATTAAAGCTTTGCAAAAAAATAAGAACTTAAAAAAAGTCCGGCAAAAAGTTGGCATCGTCTTTCAATTTCCTGAACACCAATTATTTGAAGAGACGGTGGAAAAAGATATTATTTTTGGGCCTATGAATTTTGGGGTTTCTGAAACAGAAGCAAAGGAAAGGGCACGGATTGCTTTAAAACAAGTGGGTCTAGAGGAAGAAATTCTAAATAAATCACCGTTTGACCTCTCTGGTGGACAAATGCGCCGCGTCGCAATTGCAGGAGTACTTGCAATGGAGCCCGATGTTATTGTCCTGGACGAGCCTACTGCGGGTTTAGACCCAAGAGGCCGAAAAGAAGTTATGGACATGTTCTTTTCTCTCCATAAGGAAAGAAAGCTCTCTACCATTCTTGTTACACATAGTATGGAGGATGCTGCTAGATACGCAGACCAAATTGTGATTATGCAGCAAGGGAAAGTTGCCAAAAAAGGGACACCAGAAGAGATTTTCTCCGCACCGACTGAGCTCGTTGAAATGGGACTTGATGTTCCTGAAGTCGTTCGGTTTCAACTGAAGCTTGAGGAGAAACTTGGCATGAAATTAGAGAAAATTTTTCTAACCATTGATGAGTTGTCTACTGCTGTTACTAAGGTATTAAGTAGAGGTGTTCACTCATGATGGAAAAAATGATTTTTGGGCGCTATGTCCCGTCAGATTCTATTATTCATAAAATGGACCCTCGTTCAAAATTAATGATCATCTTTCTTTTTGTTTGTGTTATTTTTTTAGCAAACAATGTCGTAACCTATGCACTTATTGGAATTTATACTTTTTTAATGCTTGGATTGTCGCGGGTCCCGGTGCGCTTTTTATACGGGGGTCTTAAACCAGTCATCTGGCTCGTTCTTTTTACCCTAGTGCTGCAACTGTTTTTCACAAAAGAGGGTACCCTCTTATTTGAACTAGGTCCTGTAAAAATTTATGAGGAAGGAGTCAGGCAGGGGATTTTTATTTCCTTACGATTCTTTTTCTTAATTTTAATGACGTCACTGTTGACGTTAACCACCACCCCAATTGAGATTACCGATGGCCTTGAAACGCTGTTACATCCTTTAAATAAGGTCCGTTTCCCTGTCCACGAAATGGCATTAATGATGTCTATTTCCTTAAGGTTCATTCCAACACTTATGCAGGAAACGGATAAAATAATGAAGGCGCAAATAGCCCGTGGCGTTGAGTTTGCTAGCGGTCCTTTTAAGGAACGCATCAAAGCCGTCGTTCCACTGCTTATCCCATTGTTTGTCAGTTCCTTTAAACGAGCGGAGGAATTGGCGATCGCGATGGAGGCTAGAGGGTATCAAGGCGGGGAAGGAAGAACAAAATACCGGGAGTTATCCTGGAAAATAGCTGATTCCTTACAGATGGGGATATTAGTCCTTCTATCGATCCTACTATTTTTATTACGATCATAATGGAGCGAAACCATGGCAAGGTATAAATGTATTATTTCCTATGACGGGTCGGGCTTTTCCGGCTATCAAGTCCAACCAAATAAGCGAACCGTACAGTCTGTATTAGAAGCTGTTTTATCAAAAATGCATAAGGGTGATTCGGTGAAAGTCGTCGGCTCAGGACGAACGGATGCCGGTGTCCACGCAAAAGGACAAGTCATTCATTTTGATTCACCACTACTGATTCCGGTTGATAGGTGGGAGAAAGCATTGAATTCCATGCTGCCTGAAGATATTTCCGTTCTAAAGATTGTTCCTGTCACCGAGTCCTTTCATGCCCGCTTCGACGCGAAAGGGAAGGAATATCGCTATGTTCTTCATTTATCTCAAAAAAGAGATCCCTTTCAGCGGAAATTTGCTTATCAATATCCATACCGTTTAAATTTACAGGCGATGGAGCAGGCAAGTAAACTTTTCCTTGGTACACATGACTTTACTAGTTTTTGTGCGGCAAAGACGGAAGTAGTTGATAAAGTTCGAACGATTGAATCGATTGACTTTACACGTAAGGATGAGTTACTGACGATCCGTTTTGTTGGAAATGGCTTTTTGTATAATATGGTTCGTATTTTAGTTGGAACTATATTAGAGGTCGGATCGGGTGAACGCAGTCCTGAAGATATTCCGATTATAGTAGCCAAAAAAGACCGGAGGCTATCGGGAAAGACTGCTCCAGGTCATGGTTTATATCTTTGGGAAGTCTTTTATGATTAAAATGTGCTAATGTCTAGCTGCAGCGCCTAGGGGCTTGGGTCATAAGCCAATCCGTCAAAAAGGTTAAAGAGCAACCTTCTCGCCGGTTCGTCTTATGCCTGTCGCCCCTGTGCAAGTCGCTTCCGCTTTTCTGAAAACAACCTAACCTGGTGTAACATTTTCTTGACATATTGACCTGTAGGTTTTATTATATTAGATGTGCGTGTTTTTAATCCCACGATAAAGCCCCGGAAAGTCTTCATCGTGATTGAAAATATATGAATACAAACTTAACCGCACAAGGGTATTAGATGTTGATTCCCGGAACAGAATCGGACTCTAATTACTTTAAAAGTGCGAAAACAATAATCTTTTATGGATTTAATTTAGGAGGGAAACTCATGCGTACAACGTTTATGGCAAATGCCAACACTATCGAGCGTAAATGGTACGTAATTGATGCAGAGGGCAAAACTCTTGGACGTCTTGCTTCTGAAGTAGCATCAATTTTACGTGGTAAAAACAAACCAACTTTTACACCACATGTTGACACTGGTGATAATGTAATTATTCTTAATGCTTCAAAGGTAGAACTTACTGGAAAGAAATTAACTGACAAGATTTACTACCGTCACACAATGCATCCAGGTGGTTTAAAAACAAGAACTGCTCTAGAAATGCGTACTAACTATGCTGAGAAAATGATCGAGCTTGCTGTTAAAGGTATGCTTCCAAAGAATTCTCTTGGCCGTCAAATGTTTAAAAAATTACATGTATATGCTGGCAGCGAACATCCGCACCAAGCACAACAACCTGAAGTTTACGAACTTCGCGGTTAATAAAGAGGGAGGGAATTAACTTGGCACAAGTTCAATATATCGGTACAGGTCGCCGTAAAAGTTCTGTTGCACGTGTACGTTTAGTACCAGGCACAGGTAAAATTATTGTAAATAGTCGTGAAATTGAAGATTATATCCCATTTGAAGCATTACGTGTTGTTGTAAGACAACCATTAGTAGCTACTGAAACAGTTGGAAGCTATGATGTTCTTGTAAACGTAAGCGGCGGTGGATACACTGGTCAAGCTGGCGCAATCCGCCACGGTATTGCTCGCGCATTACTTCAAGCTGACCCTGAATTCCGTCCAACATTAAAGCGCGCTGGATTATTAACTCGTGATGCACGTATGAAAGAACGTAAAAAATACGGTCTTAAAGGTGCTCGTCGTGCGCCTCAGTTCTCAAAACGTTAATTTTTGGCGTTTCAAAGGCTCTCAACCAATTTGGTTGGGGGTCTTTTTTTATGCCTAAAAAGTGCTTTTGATCACATTTTGATCATGAAAAAATTTTTGACCACATATCATAGCTTTTTTTTTAACTTTTGAGCGGTGAATAACAAATAAAAAAACGAAGAGGTAAATCTTCGTTTTTTCCTTATTCACTTCTATTATATGTTAGCACAGACCAAGGTCTGATCTGTGCTATTAATTATTTTATGAAAATAAAGGTAACCCAGTACTATTGTTGAGGTGCGGAAGGAGTTGAAATACTTTGTAATGCCTGTTCTGCCTCGTTTGCATATTGATTTTGTACTGCTAGATCACCTAAAGCAACCATTCCTACTATTTGTCCATTTTCGATTACCGGCAATCGGCGAATTTGCTGCTGTGCCATCAAATTTGCTGCTTGGTGGACATCCATATCAGGTGTACCTTGTACGATTTGCTGTGCAGTCATGACTTGAGATACTGGTGTTTGTGGATCTTCTCCTTGTGCTGTCGTACGAAGGGTAATATCACGATCCGTTACAATTCCAACCATTTGTCTGCTGTTATTTATTACTGGGATAGCTCCGATATTATATTCGCTCATTAATGCTGCAGCTTCCTGTACTGTCTGTGTTTCGTTTACTGTAAGAACATTTGATGTCATGATATCTCTTAATTGTGCCATGAAATTACCTCCAAATATGTTTTTCTTCTATAGGATGGGTAACTTTGGCGATATTATTATTGGTAACTTTTTTATAAATATAATCTTTAATTTTTTTGATCGTTTTGTAGGTTTTTGTATGGTTTTGTAGTTTTGCTTTTAAAATTACTTAAGTATTCAAATTAATTGAAAGCGTTAACAAGGGGGATGAACATGAAAAAATTTGGATTAGCTGCGCAAATTTTTATTGCACTTATTTTAGGTATAGTGGTTGGGGCTGCTACTTATGGGAACAATACAGCAATTTCCTATATTGCGCCAATCGGTGATATTTTCATTCATTTAATTAAAATGATCGTTATGCCGATTGTAATAGCCGCACTTGTTGTTGCTGTGGCGGGTGTAGGTGATATAAAAAAATTAGGTAAGCTTGGCGGCAAGACGATTCTTTATTTTGAAATCATTACAACGATTGCGCTGGGGATTGGCTTGCTGGCTGCAAACGTGTTCCATCCAGGTTCTGGTGTAGATATGAGCCATCTGGCAAAAGGAGATATCTCAGCATACGAACAAACTGCAAGCGCTACACAAAACAAAGGCTTTGCAGAAACAATCGTTCACATCGTTCCAAAAAATGTGTTTGAATCAATGGCGCAAGGGGATTTATTGCCGATTATTTTCTTCAGTGTTCTATTCGGCCTAGGGGTCGCGGCAATCGGGGACAAAGGAAAACCGGTGCTTCATTTCTTTGAAGGTGTATTAGAAGCAATGTTTTGGGTAACAAATCAAGTAATGAAGGCTGCTCCGTTTGGAGTATTCGCTCTTATTGCGGTGACAGTGGCCCATTTCGGAGTGAGCACATTGCTTCCGCTTGGAAAGCTTGTATTGGCTGTGTATGTAACTGTATTGTTTTTCGCTATTGTGATTTTAGGTATAAACGCGAAAATGGCAGGAACCAATATTTTTACACTTATTAAGATTTTAAAGGAAGAACTTATCATTTCTTTTACAACAGCGAGTTCTGAGGCAGTGCTCCCGAACATCATGAAAAAGATGGAGCAATTCGGTTGTCCGAAGGCGATTGTTTCTTTCGTCATTCCGACAGGATACACATTCAATCTGACAGGATCAGCAATTTATCAGGCGCTTGCTTCGCTGTTTGTTGCGCAAATGTATAACGTACACATGTCGTTGATGCAGCAAATTACATTGTTATTTGTACTTATGATGACTTCAAAAGGTATGGCAGGCGTCCCAGGTGCATCGTTTGTCGTTGTGCTGGCGACACTCGGCTCTATGGGATTACCGTTAGAGGGAATTGCTTTGATTGCTGGCATCGATCGTATTTTAGATATGATTCGCTCGGCTGTAAACGTTTTAGGAAACTCATTGGCTGCCATCTCAATGGCGAAATGGGAGGGCGAATTTGATAAAGAAAAAGCGCAGGACTATTTGGATTCTGTTAAAGAAACAAAGGCTGCATAAAGGGATAGGAGGAGAATGTAATGACAGTAACTAAAATAAAAGCAAATGTTCGAATTGAAAAGGATTTTTTAGGGGAAAAAGAGGTGCCTGTAAATGCCTATTACGGCATCCAAACATTGCGCGCTGTCGAGAACTTTCCTATTACAGGATATATAATTCATGAAGAACTAATTAAAGCTTTGGCCATTGTCAAGAAAGCGGCTGCTCTTGCCAATATGGAAACAAAGCGCCTTTATGAAGGGGCAGGCAAAGCCATAATAGAGGCTGCTGAAGAAATCATCGACGGCAAGTGGCACGATCATTTCATTGTCGACCCGATTCAAGGCGGCGCAGGTACATCAATGAACATGAATGCGAATGAGGTCATTGCCAATCGTGCGCTTGAATTAATCGGAAAAGAGCGAGGAGACTACTTTCATATTAGTCCGAACAGCCATGTGAATATGGCACAGTCTACAAATGATGCTTTTCCGACTGCGATTCACATCGCAACATTGAATATGTTAGAAAAATTATTAGACACAATGGAATATATGCATGGCGTATTCGAGCAAAAAGCAAAGGAATTTGACCGGGTCATCAAAATGGGCCGTACTCATCTGCAGGATGCTGTACCGATTCGATTAGGTCAAGAGTTTGAAGCATACTCCCGCGTAATTGCCCGCGATATCAAGCGCATCAAACAATCACGGCAGCATTTATATGAGGTGAACATGGGCGCGACGGCAGTGGGAACGGGATTGAACGCAGACCCTCGCTATATTGAGCGTGTAGTCGAGCATCTTGCCGATATTAGCGGCTTATCGCTTGTGGGCGCTGAGCACCTTGTGGATGCAACCCAAAACACAGATGTTTACACGGAAGTATCGGCAGCACTTAAAGTATGCATGATGAACATGTCCAAAATTGCCAATGATTTGAGATTGATGGCTTCCGGTCCTCGCACGGGACTCGGTGAGATAATATTACCTGCACGTCAGCCTGGTTCTTCCATTATGCCGGGGAAAGTGAACCCTGTAATGGCTGAGGTCATTAATCAAGTGGCGTTTCAAGTTATTGGAAACGACCATACGATTTGTCTTGCTTCTGAAGCAGGGCAGCTGGAACTGAATGTTATGGAGCCTGTTCTCGTATTTAATTTACTTCAATCCATCAGTATTATGAATAATGCATTTCGTGCATTTACAGACTATTGTTTAAAGGGAATTGAAGCAAATGAAGAAAGAATGAAGGAATATGTAGAAAAGAGTGCCGGCATTATTACGGCGGTAAATCCGCATATCGGCTATGAGGTTGCTGCACGTATAGCGAGAGAAGCGATTCTAACCGGTCAGCCGATTCGCGAATTATGCTTGAAATATGACGTATTATCAGAAGAAGAGCTTGATCTAATTTTGGACCCTTATGAAATGACTCACCCAGGTATCGCTGGTGCAGTTCTTTTAGATAGACAGTAAACTAGTACAAGTCAAGCAAAGGAGGGCGGAGAGGCCCTTTTTTGCTTGACTTAAGGGGTAAAACTCCGCCGGCAAGGCGCTCTACCAGAGAGCCTTCACCACAAAAAAGCAAAAAGCGCTTTTTAGGGGGAGAACCTCTGGTTCTGCGCCTAAACGAGCCGGGTGCACTATTTTTATTGAGAATCAATAGCAGAAGTGGATTGGAAAAGGAAGGGATTATATGTATAAATTCAAGGTTGGTCCGAATGGGGATGTGGAAACTGCCTTACGAGGTGCGGAATTAATGGCTATACCGTTGTTGAATAAGGGGGTTGCATTTACGGAGGAGGAGAGACAGGAGCTGGATTTAACAGGATTATTGCCACCGGCAGTACTGACGCTTGATGAGCAGGCACGCCGCGCTTATGAACAATTCTCCTCGCAGCCGAACGATTTGCATAAAAATGTAGCGTTATCGGCACTGCATGACCGAAACGAGGTATTGTTTTACCGGGTGCTGACGGACCATTTACCAGAAATGCTTCCGATCATATATACACCGACAGTCGGGTTAGCAATCCAGCGTTACAGCATCGAATACCGCCGACCGCGCGGGGTGTATTTATCTATTAATAATGCAAACGGCATAGAACAAGCATTTGAAAACTTCGGGGCGAGTGCGGAAGATATCGATTTAATCGTTATTACCGATGGGGAAGGCATTTTAGGAATCGGTGACTGGGGTGTTGGCGGTATTAATATCGCGATTGGCAAATTAGCCGTTTATACAGCCGCAGCTGGAATTGATCCCGCCCGCGTCATGCCTGTAATTTTAGATGTAGGCACAGATCGTGATGAGCTTCTGAACAACCCGTTCTACATCGGAAATTGCCATCCCCGTGTTCGGTTTGGGCAGTATGATGCATTCATTGAGCAGTTTGTAAGTACGGCGGCGAGAATGTTTCCTAATGCCTTGCTCCATTGGGAGGATTTCAGCTCCCAAAATGCGCGAAGCATTTTAGACAAGTATCGAGATAAAGTGTGTACATTTAATGACGATATACAAGGTACAGGAGCCGTATCGCTTGCTGCTGTGCTGGCGGCAGTGCGCGCTTCCGATATTCCGCTCAGTGAACATCGTGTTGTCGTATTCGGGGCGGGTACAGCCGGTATTGGAATTGCTGATCAGGTGCGTGATGCCATGGTACGCGAGGGGCTTTCATGGGAATCGGCGAACCGCAGATTTTGGTGTATTGACCGGAATGGTTTACTGGCAGATGATATGGACGAATTGTACGACTTCCAGCGCCCATATGCGCGTCCTGCTGAAGAAAAAAATGCAGGATCGGGCTTAGCTGAAGTCGTTCGTCAAGTACATCCAACTATTTTGATCGGAACTTCAACTGTTGCGGGGGCATTCACCGAGGATATTGTGAAAGACATGGCAGCGCACGTTGAAAGACCGGTAATTTTGCCTATGTCCAATCCCACTCCCCTTGCGGAAGCAAGGCCTGCTGATCTTATCCATTGGACAGAGGGAAGAGCCCTAGTAGCAACAGGAAGTCCGTTTTCTCCTGTAACATATAACAAAACAGTATATGTAATCGGACAATCCAATAACGCTCTTATTTTTCCGGGGCTTGGACTTGGAACGAACGTGTCCCGTGCAAGTATCATCACTGACGGCATGTTTGCTGCGGCAGCAGAAGCTGTGGCGGGAATGATCGATGTAAGCGATCCAGGTGCACCTTTACTTCCGCAGATTGAGAATCTTCGTGCCATTTCAGAAATTGTCGCGATAGAAGTGGCAAAGGCGGCTGTTGCCGATGGTGTGGCACGAATAAAACATGACGATATTAAGCAAGCAGTTCGAAACTCAATGTGGGAACCGGTGTATCGGCCTATAAAAGCGGCAAAGGAAACTGTTATGGTATAATGGGCGAAAATACAGCTTGTTTTGATAAACAAGCTGTATCTTCATATATATAACTAGTAGTGTATGGGGGGCAATTGTGTTTATAACTACAAGGCGGCGGTTTGTTAGTAGCAAAGAAGTGGCGGATTTGAGAGCGGATCAACTGCAAAGCAAAGATTTCTGGATCGTTATTGCTCTTATGGTTATAGTACCAATCGCAGGTGAATTGAACTTTCATCCATTCGATAATGTATTTCGTGTAAGTTTCGGAACTCCTATTTTCTTCTTTTCTTTATTGTTCTTTCGTAAAATTTCACCTGTTGTCATGGGGCTGTTAGTAGGAACGTCAGTTTCGGCGTTCCGTGTTTTATTGGATTGGATGGTGTCGGCAGACTTTAGCCTGGCAGTATCTCTTACCGAACGGTATCCGACGTTCTTCTACTATTTTACATATGCCCTCCTGTTTTATTTGATGAGGGTGAATCGTTTTCAACATCCTTTGCTGATTGGATGTTTCGGTATTACAATTGAAATCACATCCAGTCTTATTGAGTTAATGCTTTTTCATCTTTTTGTATTGGGAACGGCTGTGACGATAGGGGCATTGAATAAAATCATTATTATCGCGGTGTTTCGAAGCTTTTTTGTTTTGGCCTTCATCAATATGATGAAGCTGTATGAACTACGACTGAAAGAATCGCAAACCCGGAGGGAGAATGAGAATATGCTCATGCACCTTTCCAATTTGTATGTAGAGTCTGTTTATTTGAAAAAGACGCTACAAAATGCAGAAACCATCACAAAAGAATCCTACAATTTATATCGAAACATGATTGATTTTAAAAAAGACCAAGGACTTCCAATTGAAAATTGGGGAAAAAAAGCTTTACGGATAGCCGGAGAGGTGCATGAAATAAAAAAGGATAACCAAAGAATCTTTGCGGGCCTTTCAAGGCTCATTTCAAGCGAAAGTCTGCCGGAATATATGAATGTACATGAATTAGCGTACATAATAGTTCGAATCAATCAGAAATATGCAGCGCTGTTAGGGAAGAAAATTGAATTTGTTTCGCAGATTAGGGGAGAGCATCCGAATTATCACATTTACCTTATGCTGTCTTTTATCAACAATTTAGTCGCAAACGCTGTAGAAGCGATTGAAAATACAGGCACAATCACCGTTTCAATAGATAAAGAGGAAAATTGGATCGAGTGTAAAGTGATTGACGACGGTCCGGGCGTTCCTTCAAAATATAAACATCTCATTTTTAAACCGGGGTTTACCTCTAAATATGGAGAAGATGGAACACCGTCCACGGGAATCGGGCTATCTTATATAAAAGAAATGTCAGAGGAATTGGGAGGCGAGGTAACACTCCAAACGAGTGGGAAAGGATGCATTTTCATTATCCGGCTGCCGATCCTCTGTCTTGCCGAGAAAGGGTGAGTTTATGTTTTTTTATATTACGGATGATGATGAAGTCTTTCGATCTATGCTGTCACAAATTATAGAGGATGAAGAATTGGGTGACGTTGTAGGGGAAGTGGATGATGGTTCTTTCCTAGATGCACATACGCTGGCAATGAAGCATGTCGATATTTTATTCATTGATTTACTGATGCCGATCCGGGACGGAATTGAAACCATTCGTCGCATTGCGCCGTCATTTAAAGGGAAAATCATTATGATTTCCCAAGTGGAATCAAAAGAACTGATCGGAGAAGCTTATTCACTTGGAATCGAATATTACATCACAAAGCCGCTGAACAGAAATGAAGTATTATCGGTTATACAGAAGGTCATGGAACGCATTCGTTTGGAGCGATCTATACAAGACATTCAAAAATCACTCAGCAATGTATTTGATTGGAATTCCCCCAAGGAACAAAAGTCTTCCTCCGAGGAAAAGAAAATTACAGACTGGGGGCAAGTTCTTTTATCCGAACTCGGCATAGCCGGTGAAAATGGAAGCAAGGACTTGCTGGAAATCATCGATTATTTATACCATTATGAGACAAAACTAGCATTTGAGACGGGATTTCCTATTTTAAAGGATATCTTCACCCATATCAGCTTGAAAAAATTAGGAACGGTCGCTTCGCAAGATGAGGTTGACAGGGAGAGAAAAGCGTCAGAACAGCGTGTTCGCCGAGCAATTTACCAATCATTGAATCATTTGGCATCTCTTGGCCTCGCTGATTTTGCGAATCAGAAATTTGAGAATTACGCATCGAAGTTTTTTGATTTTACAACAGTGCGTCAACGAATGACGGAATTGAAACAAGCACCTTTAACTTCATCAACGCATACGCGGATTAATGCCAAGAAGTTTATTCAGGTTTTGTATTTTGAAGTAAAACAGCTGGTGGATGAGGAATATTAGAATGTGAATAGGAGCCTGGGATAGAAAGAGTGATTCCAAGTATTTTCACTAGATGTATCGATCAGTATCAAAATAAATATATCCCATGAAGAGCTAATAGCTCTCCCTCACGTGTGAAAGTATGTATCGCTTGGCGATATAACTAGCAAATTCAACTAAAAACCTTCATTTTTAATAGAAAAGGAGGTCCGATATGCGACGTGATATACAACCGAATGAAAGAGTATTCTCTTCCAAGGAAGCGGCAGAAGAAGTGGGGATTGCAACACCCACTGTTCGAAAGTATGGCCAAATCTTAGAGCGGAATGGATATGAGTTTTTCAAAAATGGCGATTGGCGTATCTTTGTTCAGTCGGACATCGAAGCGCTTATAGCGTTACGCGATACGGACAAGCCCTTAGATGATACGGCTAAAGACCTTGTGTATCAACAAGAGGAAAGAATAGAAGGATCCAATGAAACTGAGATTACGATATCCGATACATATGAAAATTTACCCCATGACCCCAATCAATTAAAAGAGGTCTTAAAGTTTCTCGTCAATGAACTCGCGGCCACACGTGAAATGAATGGCTTTCACAAAATGATTTTAATAAACGTTTAGAAGAAGCGATACAAACCTAAAGAAAAATGGGGAGGACTCCTCTCCTTATTCCGAAAATAAGGTGCCTTTTTAAGGCTTTTTTTTTGCTCTTTTTTTGTTTTCGTATTGCTGGGCGATATAACGCAAATATATACCCAGAACCATAGAAAGGGAAAAGAGGTCGTTATGCTACATGATATACAGAGGAATAGAAGAGCATCCTCTCCTCCAAGGAAGGGTCAAATTTGAAAAAAATCACCATTTAAACCCAGTCACCGAATCAAAAGTAGAAATTCCTTTGTTTCGACTATTCGGATTCAATATTTTTCAAACTTCAACAAATTCCCGGGAAATATCTACATATTCTGAGTAGATTTCGACAAAATTAAGCCCTCAACCAATTGGTTGTGTTTTTTATTTGTTTAAAAATGAAAACGGATGTAAGCTCAGCTCAAATCCGTTTTAGTCTACTAATTGATTTCTTACTGCATACAAGGCGGCTTGTGTCCGGTCAGCCAATTCGAGTTTCGACAAAATGTTTGATACATGGGTTTTTACTGTTTTTTCGGTGATGAATAACGAGGCGGCAATTTCTTTATTGCTTTTTCCGTTGGCTATTTCTTTTAAAACATCCAACTCTCTTTTCGTTAATTCCGCTAGTAAATTCTTTTTTTGCTTGTTTTTATTGGACAAATTGGCAAGTAAATGAGAGGTAGCCTTTGGGTGGAGCTGGTTTTCCCCGCCAATTATTTTTTTAATGGATGTGACCAGTTCATCGGGCTGGATATCTTTTAGCTGGAACCCTGAAGCACCGGCTTCGAGAGCTGGAATGACATGATCCTGGTCGGAAAAGCTCGTTAACATCATGATTTTAATGTCTGGCTGTTCTTGTTTAATAATCTTTGTGGCTTGGATTCCGTCCATTTCCGGCATCACCAGATCCATTAAAATAATATCTGGCTTCAGTAATTTTGCCTGTTCAACCGCTTCCTTGCCGTTGGCGGCTTCCCCGATAATTTCAAGGTCTTTTTGGGTCCGAAGAAAAAAGACTAGACCTCTTCTGACGACGTGATGGTCATCGGCGATTAGTACGCGGATACTCACTGAGTTCTCCTCCTTAATACGGTATATGAATTTCTATTTCTGTCCCGCTTCCTGGTTTACTTTTTAAATGAAATTGGCCATTTAATGCTTCTGTCCGTGTTTTCATACTTTTTAATCCCAATGAGGGGATTTCGAGAGTTTCTCCGAAGTGGAAGCCGCAGCCGCGATCCGTGATGGACATGACAACCTCATCTTTGGCAGTATGAAAGGTGAGTCTGGTTTCTGTGGTCTGGGAGTGCTTTTTACAATTGGCCAGAGCCTCTTGGCCGATGCGCCACAATGCTTCCTCGACCGTTCCTGGAATGCTAGCAGCTCCTGTGATGTTTGCTTCAATGGACAGTCCAAGCATTTCCGCATAACTTTTAAGGGCACTTACTACTCCATTCTCCAATCCAAGCGGTCGCAGCTGCCAGATTAATGCTCTCATTTCGCCAAGCGCTTCCTGCGCTAAATCCTGTATATAGCCAAACGTTTGTTTCACTTCATCTTGCTCTGTCATTTCCACTCCAGCCCTCGCTGTAAGGCTTAAGGAAAATAACAGCTGATTAACAGAATCATGAAGATCTCTTGCAAGCCGATTCCGCTCAGCGACCAGCGCAGTCTCCTGTTCCCTCTGGGTAAGTTTGATCCGTTTCAGCGCCGTGCCGATTTGATAGGCAACGGCTTCGAGTAAGGCGAGTTCATTTTTTTGAAAATGTGTTTTGTAGGGGGAACCTACATTTAAGATCCCGAATCGTTCATTTCCAGCTCCGAGCGGGACGGTAGCGTGATGGGTGAGACCGCATGTTTCTCCTGCATTTTCGTCGATCGCATCTTCAATCCGTTTACATTCCATAATATTGGTTGCTTTCGTTAATTTTTTATTGTTGTATTTATTGACGCACCAGCATCCACCCTGACACATCCTCTGCTTATCGTTAATTGCCAAAGCAGGCGGCAGGGCTTCGTCGGCTGCAAGATGATGCGTTCCATGTTCATCCATTAAAAATATCCATCCTGTTTGGAATCCCGTCACTTGAAGAAGCCTTTTCAACACTCCAGACAATACGTCATTTGTATCGGTTCCTTCATTTAATAGTTCAGCGATTTCCTTTAAAATGCCGATATCTTTATTCTCTTCCGACATACATTCTCCTCCAGCGTCCTGCATTTACTGTTATTATAACTTATTAGGTGGTTTGTTTAGCTTCCTTAGAACTTAGAAAAGCTGCCTTTTCTGATGCTTTTTGCCTCCTTTCGTCATAAGATTAGATTCATATCCCCAAACTCATGCCATAGATAGCCGGCTTTGATTGCAAAAGCATATGCCTGTAGTAAATGGTGCTCTGATACAAAGGCGGACAACATATCGAGATGACTTGCTTGTGGCTCATGAAGCCCCGTAATGATTCCGTCGGCTATTTGTAAAGGATAGTATGGATCGATATAGAGATTTGTCACCCCTGAAAGGGCCCCGTTTTTAGCGGCCGTCTCGAGCGCCCGAACTACTGTTGTACCAACGGCAATGACTCTTTTGCCAGATGCTTTCGTTTGGAGGATCCGTTCCATAATTCGTTTAGAGATTTGATACTCCTCTTCATTCTCTTCGGGTGACTGATGCCACCTATCATCAAGTAAATAGCTTAACCCGGTATGCAATTGGATAAAATCAAGCTGGATGCCTTTGCGCTTCATTTTAAAGATGAGCTCCCAGCTAAAGGCTCTGCCTGCCGAGGGCATCTCGACGGAACCGGGATGGGAGGCAAAAACGGTTTGATAGTAATCCAAGTCCCATGGCCCTTCAATATATTCATATCGGATCGGCTCACCAAGGGCATAGATGATATTAAATAATTCTGTGCCCCTTTTCGTAAATTGAATGATCTTAAGAGGGGAATTCTCTTTCTCGCCGATTACAATTGCTGACAATTCCGGGGAAAAGTCTAGCTGGTCGCCTGTTTTAACAGGGTTAGCTACAATTAGCGCATCCCACAATTCTTCGCGACGGCGTCTTGCCAACCTGACTTCAACTGTGGGTGCGATTGTTTCGTTATTTCTTGACCATTTACCATGTAATACCGCGGGTATGGTTCGGCTATTATTGGCTATGACCAGATCCCCGGGCTGAAGGTAATCTGCCAAGTGGAAGAACTGGTCATGCCGGACTTCTCCCGTAGACCGGTCCAGTACCATCATCCGGACATGATCCCTCCTTAGGCCGCGTTTTTCAGGGGGATGGGAAGCATTTAATTCATCTGGCAGATAAAAATCCAACGCTTTCGTCGCCATCACAATTCCTCCTCTGAATGGGACTCAAACCGCTGGCCATTAATTCCTGCAGACTTATCGGATGCTAGATATAAAAAGATGTCGACCACATCCTCCGGTTTAGCCAATGGGTAATCGCAATTGGGAACAGCTAACTGGTGCATTTCTGTGTCCATTTCGCCGGGATCAACCATGTTTACCCGTACATTTGTTTCACTTAATTCTTCCGCCCACGTTTGGGTAAGACCCTCAACGGCAAATTTTGAAATCCCGTATGCACCCCAGCCTGCATAACCGGTATGGCCAGCTTCAGATGTAACATTAATAATCGATCCTACATTCCGCTCAAGCATCCCTGGAATCACTCTTCTGGTAACCAGAAATGGCGAAACTGCATTCACCCGTAGCACCTCAACAAAATCTTCTTCCGGATAATCGAGCAGCATTGGCATTGGACTAGGACCTAGGATAGATGCATTATTAATCAGGACATCAATATGGCCATAGGCTTCCTCTGCCATCGCTGTGAATCTTTCGACATCTCGTGAATTAGAAATATCAGCGGTAACCGCTAATACCTCTGCACCTAAGTTTTCAGCTTCCTCTTTCACTGTTAGCAGGCCTTTTGCTGACCTGGAGCAAATCGCAAGTTTAGCTCCTTCCTTAGCAAAAGATAGTGTTAACGCTCTACCTAATCCTTTTGAGGCTCCAGTGATCATTACTACTTTATTTTTCATATTTGTCTCTCCCCTTTGTTTCTTGATGTTTTAAGCATACAGGTTTCTGGAAAATCATCCTTCGGAAAAAAGCTTGAAGTTTATCTACAACTTTAGGATGAGAAAAGACGAATTTACTTGTTCGGGGAGTTATCGAAACAACCAGGAAAAGTGGTATTAACTTCTTTTAAAGAGGGGAAGGTTCCATTTACCGGAGAAAGGGAAAAAAGGGTCCCATCGGTAAATGAAAAGGGTCTCCATTTACCGAGGAAAGGGGAAAAAGCGCCTCGGCGGTAAATGAAAAAGGTCTCCATTACCGAGTCAAGGAAGGGCGTATAATTGGACATAAAGTGAAGTAGGAGATGGCTTTAATCAATTTTTATTCAAAATACCTATGTTGCCTTTCTCCAACTGACTTATAGTTTTGCATTAGAATTCTTCGTATCGTTTTTCTAGACCCAACCACCCTACACCAGTCATGAACCAGATTCGTTGTAATTTTTAAATCAGGGAAAAGCAGCACTAATATTAACGATTGAAAATCTGCGCAAAGAGGCCCCTTTTGCAATTGACCATAGCTATAAGATGGAAAACGAGTATAGGGAGAGTCGGTTTGATGCAGTGAGATTAATTGGTCAGAAAGCATTTTGTGGCGGTTCGTTAGTTTTGACGGGATTCCGTTTAATTTATCTTTTGGCGATAAATCCATACGTGCATTTAAAGATAACAGTGTTCTATATTCTTTTGACATCGTCCGGAGTTTTACGATCATATTCCAATTCCTCTCATTTTTTAACACTCCACCTTAATTTTACAAAAAGCAACATAAAAATTGTTTGAATAATTTGTTAACAATTATTTCTGTATGAACAAATCCATCGGATAAAAATTGGCAACTTATAACGGTCAGAACTTTGCATTTCTTCTGAACCCCAGATAAAGAATAGTTCTAAGAGGTGAAAAGTAGTGACAGTAATTACGACCTTTAAAGAAAAAAAACGGGAAAAACAAATAAAATATGAGCGTTCCGTCCTTCGGGAGTTATCGATCAATACATTAAAAGAACGAGTCCAACAATACTTTGGCTCTACAAAAATTGCCTCCAGCCTAATAATGAATACAGGCATAGAAGAAGCATGCTATGATATTGCCCTTGAAGCCTTTTTATTGGGGGCAAAATTCAGCAAGTTTGGTTATTATGGAGAAGACCTAGATGAGGTTCGCAAACGCTGCTATCGAGAAGAAAAACATTTAATTGATACCCTATATAATTTTTTCCTTTATTGGGGAAGCGGTGAAGAGGGCACCATGAGTGAATCACTTTATTACCTGTGTGAGCAATATATTCGTATCTGGTGGAGAGAAGGCTATGAAAAGGGGCAAAGGCGCCACAAGCTCCGTCTCCACTAATGTCCATCATTTCTTCCTGTTCTAAATCCCCCCTTTGTCCCATATAGTTTAGTGAATCGGGACGAGCGGGAAGGAATGATCTGGGTGTCAAAACGAAGATTAAAAATCATAAGTTTTATTGTGGGGCTATTTGTCTTATTTTTCGTTTTACAATACGATTTTGCTGAAGATGACTCGTTAAATGCGTGGAATCTTCCATTGTCGGGAAAAATCATCTTACTTGACCCGGGCCATGGCGGTCCAGATGGCGGTGCTGGAACGGGTCAAACATTGGAAAAAGACATTGCCTTAAAGATTACAAAGAAGGTCAAGGATTACCTGCAAATGCAAGGTGCCCTTGTGATTATGACGAGAGAAACTGATACAGACTTAGCCGCTTCGGATACAAGGGGTTATAGTAGGAGAAAAGTTGAAGATTTAAAAAATAGACTAAAAATGATCAATAACGGTGATAACGATTTTTTTGTCAGCATTCATTTAAATGCGATTCCTTCTGCCAGGTGGAGCGGAGCACAGACCTTTTATGCTCCACATTTTAAGGAAAATGCTAAGGCAGCAAAATTTGTTCAGGAAGAACTTCGGAAAAACTTAGAGAATACCACTCGTAGAGCCAAACCAATCAATAATGTGTATATATTAAAGAATGCAAAGAAGCCGGGTATTTTAGTTGAGGTGGGCTTTTTGTCCAATCCAGCAGAAAAGGAAAATTTAAAGAAGGATTCTTACCAGGAAAAAATTGCGATATCCATCTATCAAGGAATTACTCGTTATTACACGAATGAAAAAGAATTAGTTGAACCAGATTATTGAAGGCGGGAAAACCCCTTCTATTTTTTTGCGAAAAGTTGGATTCAACATATAAAGTACGTGTGATTCAATTAACTGTTTCCGGGTGTGGGTATGATATACTGAGAGATGGAAACGAATTCAAAATGTGAGGTGCTTTTTTATGTTAACAGAAGAAAGAGTCCATGAGGTTCTAGGCAGCCTCAAAGAACCATTTTTAAATAAAACATTAGCTGAATTAAATGCTATTGTTGAAATAAAAGTAAAAGAAGAAAAAAATCATGTCAGTGTAAAGGTAGCCATCGCAAAGACAGGTACAGCTGAACAGCTCCAACTGCAAACACAAATTGTCAATTTGTTAAAAGAAGCAGGAGCGGCATCGGTTGGAATCCGTTTTAGTGAACTTCCTGAAGAAGTGTTAGCAGCAAACCGTCATGCACAACCAGAAAGTAATGATACCAACCTGCTTCATTCAAATAATACCACCTTCATTGCGATCGCAAGTGGAAAAGGCGGAGTTGGTAAATCAACGGTTTCGGTTAACCTCGCCGTTGCACTAGCACGTCTAGGCAAAAAGGTTGGACTAATTGACGCGGATATCTATGGATTTAGTGTTCCAGATATGATGGGAATTACAGAAAGACCGGTTGTAAGAGGAGAAAAAATAATTCCTGTTGAACGGTTTGGAGTACAAGTCATTTCAATGGGCTTCTTTGTCGAGGATAATTCACCTATTATCTGGCGCGGGCCGATGTTAGGGAAAATGTTAAACAGCTTCTTTAATGAAGTAGAATGGGGCGACATTGAGTATTTACTTTTAGATTTACCACCTGGAACTGGGGATGTCGCATTAGACGTTCATACGATGCTTCCGGCATGTAAAGAAGTTATTGTAACAACACCGCATCCAACGGCCGCTTTTGTCGCAGCGCGTGCTGGGGCAATGGCTCTGAAAACTGACCATGAAGTTCTTGGTGTCATTGAAAACATGGCTTATTTTGAAAGCAAGCTGACCGGGGAAAAAGAATATGTATTCGGCCAAGGCGGCGGCGATAAATTAGCGGAAGAATTGAATACAGAAGTTCTTGGCCGTCTGCCGCTAAATCAGCCTGATTGGAACGAAGAAGACTTTGCCCCATCGGTCTATCAAGTAGACCATCAGATTGGAAAAATTTATCTAGAAATAGCTGAAAAAGTAACTGGCTTGCTAAAAAAGTAAATTAATGAAAATAGAAGCCTCTTCCGATGTGGAGAGGCTTCTATTTTTTGATAGGAATGTACCAGAGTCTAGCTTCAGCTGCCTTGGTCGCTTTTGCTGCCGCCCGATTGATCGCTGCTGCTCTTTCCTCCGGATGATTTGCTATTTGCTTCTTCAGCTGCCTTTAAGAGTAATTCTTGTATTTTTGCCTTAAATAAAGGACTATCGACCGTTTCCGTAATTACTTTCTGGAGATGCTCGCGGTATTCTTTGCTTTTTAGAGCATCTGCCAATTCCTTTTGTATTTCAGGCTCTTTAAAAACTTCAATCATCATTCCTCTATATTCAGGGTCATTCATTAATTCCTTTAGTAACGTTTTATTTTCAGATTTCAAATTTTTAGAAATGCTTTGTGCAAATTTGGGATCACTAAATGTTTCTTTCCAGTATTGTTTGGCTTTATCTGAGGTTAGTGTTTGCTGGATGGTATCAGAGACAACTTTTTGATCCATCACAAGCTTTTCCTTCATACTATCACTTGACATCACATCTTGGATTGCTTTCTTACCATCATCGGTTTTGAGAATATCAACGACCATTTTCTTCGTTTCTTCGTAATCAATTTGTCCTCCGCTGCTGGCGTCATTGGAAGAACAACTTGTCAGGAACACCATGATGGGCAGGAGGAGCAACATGCGTTTTGATTTCATTAATAAGCCCCTTTCACATAAAAATCCTTAAGTTTAGCATGTAGTAACTGCTGAAAGATTATTCGTAAGGAATCATAAAATATGGATTTTTCAAATTTGGCTTGGTACAATCATAATGTTATTTATTTTTGTAGTATGGAGGTTTATTGTGTGACGAGCCGTAATTGGGTAAAACTATTTATCAACACATTATTTGTAGGCGGACTCACAACGGCTATTGTGGGCTTTATTGTTCGTTGGAATGAGTTTCAGCCCTATTTTACTGAATTTAAACTCATTGATATTTTATCAACCTTAATTTGGTTAATTGTCATGGGCTTTTTGTTTAGTGTTATCAGCCAAATGGGCTTTTTTGCATATTTAACGGTTCACCGTTTTGGTTTAGGAATCTTTAAATCTGTTTCACTTTGGAATGCTGTTCAAGTTGTCCTGATTCTATTTGGTTTATTTGATTTAGTTTATTTACGATACGAAAATTTTGCTGGGCCAAAGGATGCGCTCCTGCCTTATTTTGGTCCAGCTATCATTCTTTTAGTCGTTGGTCTAATCGTTGCGTGGTACAAAACGAAACAGACAAATCAAGAGGCGTTTATTCCTGCCATGTTCTTTATGATCGTGGTTACATTAGTTGAGTGGGTTCCAGTTCTGCGTGTCAATGAAAAGAGCTGGCTTTACCTGATGATGTTGGCGTTGCTTGCGTGTAATGCCTATCAATTATTAATTCTTCATAAATTAAACCTACAATCTCAGCAGGAAAGACAAAAAAGAGCGAGTCAATCGCCTGATAAATCAAAAAATAATAAACAAGCAAATATGAAAAAGACAAAAAAACCGTCCATTTAATATATTGGACGGTTTTTTAGCGTCTAACTATTTGATTTCTCTGGAACTTGCCTCTCCATTTGCGATTAATTCTGATACTGAAATAAGTTTTAACCCTTTTTGCTGAATATTCTTCAAAATCAGCGGCAGTGCTTTTGCTGTTTGCTTTGCCGAGTCCGAAGCATGGAGCAGAATAATATCACCTTTTTCAGCCTTATTAACATTTTTAACAATGGTTGGTACGCCAGGATTATTCCAATCCTTTGAATCCACACTCCAATGGACAACCGTATATCCATATCTGTTGGCTATTTTCAGGGTTCTCTCATCAAAATGGCCAGTTGGAGCACGGAGTAATTTAATATTCTTTACATTTAACTTCCTGAAGGCCACTTGTGCTTTTGAGATATCTTGGCCGATTTTTACATCTTCCAAATCTCGATAGTCTTTGTATTCGTAACCAAGAATGCCGATTTCATAACCATCCTTTACAATCCGACTGACAAGATCCGGATGTCTTTCAGCCCATGAACCTGCTAAGAAAAAAGTGGCTGCCTTCACGCCCTCCTTATTTAGCGTATCTAAAATCGGCTCTGCCTTTTCGTCACCCCAGCCAATATTGAAAGTAAGAGCAAGATCCTTTTCCCCTCTATAAACGGCTTTCGGACCATCTTTTGTTGAAAAGACAGGAATTTGTGCAAGATTCTCTATGTAGAGAAACCAAGCAGTAAAAAATGCAGCAATTAAAATGAGTGAAATATTCTTCAAAGTCTTCCCGTTAAATACAAAAAAGAATTTCATCGTCCCCACCTCGTCCAATACTGTCCTTGTCTCAACCTATGACCGTAATTTTAAAAATATGATTAGAAAAATTTAATCATAAAATTTCAATAATTGGAAAAGACTACTATAAATAGATATTTCGCTGGAGGTTATTCAATGTTTGGACTTCTAATAAACGATAAAGAAGTAAAAGAAATGGAATACCTTATTAAAAGAGAAATGGATGAAATATTATTTGATTTAAGAGATGATCGAATTGATCATATTGTTAAACGAGCAATGGAAGAACGATATAAAGTTTTATTTACATTATTTAGACGGGTTGCTTCTCCCCATGATTGTTTAAAGTATATGAGGAGGGGAAAGAAGGATAGGAAAAAGGGGTAAGAAAAAACTTCATATTTTTTGTGCAAAGTTCGTTGACAAATATTTTGTATCTTGGTATATTAATAAACGTCGCTGCTGACGTAAAAAACACTTAAAAAAAGTTGTTGACATTACGTTTTGTGGGTGATATATTAATAAAGTCGCTTTTGAGCGAATGAATAAATTGTTCTTTGAAAACTAAACAAACAAAATCGTGCAAACAAACAAAAATTTTTAGTTTCAACTAAGAAACTAAGCCAACGTAACAAAATGAGCTAATCAACTTTCTTGGAGAGTTTGATCCTGGCTCAGGACGAACGCTGGC